>NZ_JACJFF010000064.1:0-29845 GCF_014164465.1 Vibrio sp. SG41-7
CAAGGAAGCCATAGACCAATTTTTTACTGTAACTCTTCCAGAGATTGCAGGTTCGTTGACGTCTCGAATCAATGACAATTTTCAGGTGTTTAAGCCTGCATCTTCAAGTTGATTGGGTATAGATACAGAATTAATTGGTGCATTTTCAGTATTTCTTGAAATTTTAATGATATCGCTACTCATCGGTATTATCCTTTTAATAAAATAGGCATACGTATTTATATTTAACAATCGTATTTGAAAGAATGATTAAAGTAGCGCTATATTAATTTAATTATTTTAATAGAAACGTGATAACAGTCAGGCTATCACTTAACCATAAATCAGGGAGTTACAGAATAATTAGTCACAACACGACTAATTATCCGCAATAATATGGCGAAACGAGTAATAAATTCTCTTTATCTTTTGATATATTCAAAAATCATGAATACTCACTCAGATAAAGAGATGGATAACTTTCTAAGTTTAGAAAAGATTTGATAGGTTGTTCACATTAAAAGTCCTAAAACCCTCTTACCAGCCTAATTATTGAGCTAACTATCTTATATACGTGCATAAACTCTTAGGTTGCTTAACTAATTATTTTAGAGGGCTGATATTATATAAACACATTAATAATATATTCGAAAATCTAATACCAGCAGACTAATATTACCTACCATTAGATACATTTGCTCATCTTGATTAACAAGGGGGTGATGTTCTCACAAGCTGTCCCTTTTCTAAGCCCGATCTCTCAACAACAGCCTGAGTAAATAGCTCATAGCTGAAACATGTTATGCATCAGACAAATAACTCTTATGTTTCAAGGTCATTATCCAACATATTCACGCCAAGATAATATGCACGCAACATGAAGATCACTTATCGCTTCATTACGTTTAAACCTATTTGTCGACCTCGAAGAGAGTTCAATATCAATGATTAAACCAATTTGTTTAATCAACTTGAGGATTAGAAAGTGAACAAAAGAACGAAACTGTTAGGTCTTAGCCTAGTTATGGGCTCCCTCTCTGCTATTGCTAGTGGTGGCTACGTCACAGACCCAACCACTCACATTTCATTCAATTACGACAACGTGACCCTTGAAGTTGCTCAGCAAGAACTTGCAACATGCCAAGGTGTTGCTGAGTCAACACTGACAGCACCCACAGAAACCAAGAAAGGAAGTGGCGTTAAAGGCGCAGCTAAAGGGGCGGCGGCTGGCGCTGCTGTTGGCGCTATCTCTGGTGGCTCTGGCTCTGACGCTGCCAAGACTGGCGCGGCGATTGGTGTGGTATCCGGTAGAGTTAGTGGCCGACGAGCAAGGGCTCAGGCCGAAGAAGATAACAAAGCCATGTATGCGACGGTGTTGAGAAACTGCATGATTGATAAGAAATACAACCCCCTGAACTAAGGAGATTCGGCAATGACAAAGCTCATTAAAACAAGAGTGTTAGCAGCTCTATTGGCAGGGTTTTCCGCTCCCTCTATGGCTGATATTGCGTTCGGCTTGGGGTATCAGGAGGGTGATAAGCTCTCATCTCAATACGTCGACCTGATGTTTCGTGGTGACCTATTTGAGATTGGCGGTGAGTACCAGAACAGAAAGCGTGATGACCAACTAGAAGACTACGACCAAGACGCGATCAGTGAAGGCATGGCGTTTTTAAAGGTAGGCGCAGGTTACAGCTTCCCGCTTAAACGCATCACGGTTCGCCCTTATTATAATTTCGGCATAGGTGGCGCTCAGCTCAGCGACGAGGTTGATGACGCGGCCAACCCTGACGCAACCTATTTCAACGCCCTCGGTGTATCGACTAAATGGAAGTTTGCAGAGCTAAAAATGGAATGGAGAAACTACCAAGTGGACAGCGGCGAGTCAGAGGGTGAGGATCTACCTTATGACATTGATGAGGATACGTTTAACGTGTCTATTGGCATGGCATTCTAGCGATTGATTTTATGGGGCTAAACAAACTCGTTAGAGCAGTGAAGCCTTCTACTTCCTCTCCCACCAATCAACAATATAAAGAACTAAACCGCTCTTGGAGTAGTATTGAAGTGGCGCTTAAATTCGCGACTGAATTGGGATGGGCTAGAATAGCCGACTCGGCGAGCAGCATCGCTGATGCGAAGGCCTTCTAGCTGAATCAGTTCTTTGGCTTTGTTGAGTCTTACCTTCTTCAAATATTGCAGTGGGGATTCAAACGTCACATTACGGAATGCATTGTGGAAGGCAGACACACTCATGTTTGCTTCGTCGGCAAGCGATTGAACAGTAATGGTTTGGTCATACTCTTCATGCACTTTAGACAGCGCTTTAGCGACACGTGCATAGTGTCCGTCATGATGAGCTAAATCAAACAGCACACGCCCTTCTGAACCTGTTAATGCGCGGTAGACAATCTCGCTGACCATGGCATCGCCCAATATGTTGGCTTCAATGTCACAATGTAGAGTTTTGACCAATCGAGTAAAGCTCTCCAGCATTTGCTCTTCCATTGGCGCCGATTCTAAGCCGCTCGAATTCTGCTTGTGCTTGTTGCAGTAGCTCTCTAGAAAGCCTTGGTCTTCCAGCTTTTTGACTAAGCTATGCAAGCGCTGAGAATCGATGCTTATCGACAAACCAAGCAATGGTTCGCCATTTACAGGCAAGGCTTCACACTCCAATGGCATTGGCACGCCTACCACAAGATAATCACCAGCAGCGTAAGTAACGGGTCTGTCGCCAATATAGATGTTCTTTTTGCCCTGCCCGAGCATGATAATACCCGACTGGTAAGTGAATGGCTGACGCTGATTCCCGCCACTGCTTCTATACAACCACACACCGCCAATTTCAGTTTCTCTGATCCCTTCGAGATCATCCCAACCTTTGTGTTCTACATAAGACTGTAACAACTGCGCGAGTGTTTTCATAAGTGGCGACTTTCCATTCCAAGTGCTAAGAGTAAGTAAGCTAAAGCAGAGAAAGAATATCAATTTTGTAGAAATAGGCAATTTATTTGGAGGATCAGCTCTTCATCACCCTAGATTACTGTACTAATATGCAAATATAGAAATTGAGCAATCA
The DNA here is from genome assembly GCF_014164465.1 of Vibrio sp. SG41-7. Taxonomy (NCBI): domain Bacteria; kingdom Pseudomonadati; phylum Pseudomonadota; class Gammaproteobacteria; order Vibrionales; family Vibrionaceae; genus Vibrio; species Vibrio sp. SG41-7. The sequence continues at coordinate 3,059 of NZ_JACJFF010000064.1, forward strand.
AATAAAATAACAAATTGAGCTTTACACAAGGAATCTCTAATGCAATTCACTTATGTTAACCCTACAGTTATCCACTTCGGCCAAGGCCAAATCAACGCTATCAGCCAAGCGGTTGATACTTCGAAGAAAGTACTAGTCATCTACGGTGGCGGTTCAATCAAAAGCAACGGTGTTTACGACCAAGTTGTCGCTTCTCTAAAGGATCACGCTTGGATTGAGTTCGCTGGTGTTGAAGCTAACCCAACGAAAGAGACGCTAGATAAAGCCGTCGCTCTTGTTAAAGAAGAAAACGTAGAGTTCATTATCGCTGTTGGCGGTGGTTCAGTAATCGACGGTTCTAAATACGTTGCGGCAGCGGCTAAATACGACGGCGACGGTTGGGATATCCTAGCGGGTAAACACCAAGTAACAGAAGCGACACCAATTGGTGCGGTACTGACACTTCCTGCGACAGGTTCTGAATCTAACATGGGTGCGGTAATCACTCGTAAAGAGACTCAAGAGAAACTGGCGTTCATGAACCCTGCAGTACAACCTAAGTTCGCGGTTATGGATCCAGATGTAATGAAGTCTCTACCTGAACGCCAACTGATCAACGGCTTAGTTGATGCGTGGGTTCACGTATGTGAGCAATACATCACAATGCCAACAGACGCAATGGTTCAAGACGGTTACGCAGAAACACTGCTTAAGAACCTACTTGTACTGGGTAAGCAATACGACGAGCGTGACAACGACGCTTGGCGTGCAAACCTAATGTGGACTGCAAACCAAGCGCTTAACGGCCTGATTGGTACTGGCGTTCCTCAAGATTGGGCAACACACATGATTGGCCATGAGTTCACTGCACTATGGCACGTAGACCACGCACGTTCTCTTGCGATTGTTCAACCTTCACTACTTCGTAATCAAATCGAAGCGAAGCGTGGCAAGCTAGAGCAAATGGGTCGCAACGTATTTGGCCTAGAAGCGGGTGCTGATTTAGCCGAGCGTACAATCGCGGCAATCGAAGCCTTCTACCACAGCCTAAACGTTCCAACCATGTTCGACGGTTACGAAGCAACGAAAGCGGCAGCAATCGACAACGTTGTTGCTCAACTTGAATCACACGGTTACCTGCAACTTGGCGAAAACCAAGCAATCACGCCAGAGAAAACGCGTGAGATTTTAGAGTCTGCGATTCACTAAGAATTGCTAAAGTAGAGAGAAAGCAAAGACAATGCTCACACAAAGATGATTTTTTACATCTGATTGAACCCATTACTTATTTCTTTCGTACAAACAAAGCAGCGTTCATTTTGGGCGCTGCTTTTTAATTTGCCCTACAAGATGCTATTAAATTCTCATAAGTCCTTAATTTTATGTGCATTCAGATTTCTATATTGGTAAGGTAAACCTGTCTCTTTACTAGGTATGAACAACGATTTGAACAATCTCAAGGAAATGGTTAAGTTTAAGTCACTTAACAAGTGGTATGGTGATTTTCATGCCCTAAAGGATATCGATTTAAATATTGAACAAGGAGAGATAGTGGTGATTTGCGGGCCATCAGGTTCGGGTAAATCAACCTTAATCCGTTGTATCAATCAGCTAGAACCTTTCGAAAGTGGCGAGCTTTGCGTGTTAGAACAAGTGCTTCCGAGTAAATTCAACACACCTGGCCAAGTCGGAATGGTGTTTCAGCATTTTCATTTATTCCCCCATCTTACCGTGCTCGAAAACCTAACTCTGTCGCCGATTCGTACGCTTAAAAAAAGCAAACGAGAAGCTGAGAAGATTGCAATGCACTATCTCGAGCGCGTACACATCGCTGAACAAGCCAACAAATACCCAGTACAACTTTCTGGCGGTCAGCAACAACGTGTAGCTATCGCCCGTTCGCTGTGCATGAAGCCTGAATTACTGCTTTTTGATGAACCGACTTCAGCGCTTGATCCGGAGATGATCAACGAAGTGCTCGATGTGATGGTTGAACTGGCGAGCGAAGGTATCACCATGGTGTGTGTGACCCATGAAATGGGCTTTGCGAAACAAGTGGCCGACCGCGTTATCTTCATGGATGAAGGACAAATTGTGGAATCGAATACGCCACAAGCGCTTTTTGAAAACCCGCAACATGAACGTACTCAAGCGTTCCTAAATCAGATCCTGACTTATTGATGTTGATTCGAATTATTAAACCCGCCCTATCCGCTTTGGTACAAATTATTGTGCTCGTGGCTGCGGTTGTCTGGATCCTTGATTCTGGCGCACAAACCATGGGATACACCTGGCAATGGGAGCGCGTGCCGGACTATATTGCTTTCTATGAAGATGGTGAATGGTGGCCAGCAGAGTTGGTTGAAGGGCTACTGGTTACCATCAATATCTCTTTGATTTCGCTGGTCGCTACGTTGATCATCGGTTTGACGACAGCGCTATTGAGAAACTCAAACTCTGTAGTTGGACGCACCTTAGCCACCACCTATGTTGAGTTGATTCGTAACACGCCGTTATTGGTACAGATTTATTTGCTCTATTTTGTATTTGGCCCCGTATTAGGGCTGGATCGATTTAGCACTGCCGTTTTAGCCTTGGCACTTTTCCAAGGAGCTTACACCGCCGAGATATTCCGTGCCGGTTTAAATGGTATTGCGAGAGGACAATTTGAAGCAGCTCAATCCTTGGGCTTATCAAAGACCTATACTTACTGGGATGTGATTCTTCCTCAGGTGGTGCAACGCACCTTGCCACCTTTGACTAATGAAGTGATCTCTCTTATTAAAAACTCTTCGATTGTGAGTGTCATGGCTATTTTCGACCTGACAACCGAAGCCAGAAACATCGTTTCTGAAACCGCGATGCCATTCGAGATTTGGTTCTCTGTGGCGATCATTTATCTTGCTCTTACACTTTCACTTTCTGCCGTTGCTGCTTGGCTTGAGCATAAGCTCGGAGCTAACTGGCGAACACAATAAGGATTTATCAGCATGAAGCTATTTAAAACCGCGATTACAGCCCTACTTGCGCTTGCCGTAAGTTTGCCTGCACTTGCTTCTGAAACGCCTAACCTCGATAAAATCAACGAACGTGGCTCACTGCGCGTTGGTATGTCGACATTTGTTCCTTGGGCAATGCGTAACAAACAAGGCGATCTCGTTGGCTTCGAAATCGACGTGGCGAAACGCCTTGCCGAAGATTCAGGTTGGAAAGTCGAATTTGTACCTACGGCATGGGATGGCATTATCCCTTCTCTATTATCGAAGAAGTTTGATGTGATCATCGGTGGTATGTCTATCACTGAAGCGCGAGCTAAAAGCGTACTGTTCACTGAACCTTACTCGCACTCTGGTGTTCAATTGGCTGCTAATAAAGAGCTAGCGGAAGGTTTTACTCAGATCTCTGATTTTGATTCTCGCCGCGTAAAAATTGCAGCACGTCGTGGAGCATTCACGGTTCAAGTCGCTCGTGAAACCTTCCCTAAAGCGAAAGTTCTGCAGTTCGATGACGATGCTCAAGCATTCCAAGAAGTATTGAACGGTAACGCACACGCGGTTATCGCGTCTAGCCCGAAACCAGAACACGAAACGATCAAAAACGCAGACACGCTATTTATTCCATTTGAAGAGCGTCTATCAAAAGGTAACGAAGCATTTGCAGTTCGCCTAGGTGAAACTGACAAGGCAGAATTCTTCAACGAATGGATCAAAGCACGTACTGAAGATGGTTGGTTGAAAGAGCGTTACGAGTACTGGTTCTCTACTCTAGATTGGCAAGACCAGATTGCTCAAGGTCAGTAATCAGAACTTTTGCTAGTGAATCTAGGCAGTGCGTTGTCTGCACTGCCTTCTCATCGGCAACTTGATTCGCTTTATTGATGATCTAAAACTCAACAAAACAGCCTACTAATTATTATTGTTTAAACAGGAATGACGTGAGTAGTACTAGCGCATTGACAACACCTAAGCCCAACGTTCATATGAAGCCTTGGTATCAACGCCTTAACCTTTTGGATGGCGTGTTACTCGCTGTCATGTGTGTGTTTGCCGGCTGGCTTTATTATCGCTCTGCTGTTGGTATTAACTACCAATGGCGCTGGGAAGATGCGTTTACACTAATTTTTATTCCGCCTTCTCAAGGCAGTATTCCCTATTTTTTCCAAGGCTTGATCGCAACGCTGCGCTTAAGTTTATGGAGTATGGTGTTAGCACTCTCTTTTGGCACATTGTTAGGTGTGGCAAGACACTCAAAGATCGCTTTCTTCAAAACACCGGCACTGATTTTCATTCAGTTGGTTCGTAATATTCCGCCGCTGGTGTTTGTCTTTATCTTTTACTTCTTTGTTTCTAACCAGCTGATCCCATTGCTTGGTTTAGAAAGCATTTTACGTGAACACAACGGCGAGATTAATGCTGTTCAAGATTTCCTGTTCGGTCCAGCTAACCTTTGGGAAAACTTGGCGTCTGGTGTTATCTGTATTGGCTTGCTCTCTTCTGCTTATATTGCTGAAGTAATTAGAGCTGGCTTAGAAGGTATTCCTAAAGGCCAATGGGAAGCGGCCGATTCACTCGGTCTGTCTGCATTGTCTAAGTATCGATTTGTAGTCGGCCCGCAAGTATTAACGGCCATTACACCGCCATTGGCTGGCCAAGCAATATCTTTGGTTAAAGACACGTCGATTGTGTCTCTGATTTCTATCCAAGAGATGACATTTGTTGGTACTGAGATGGCAAACTCTTCAGGTTTGATCTTTGAGATCTGGCTCATTGTTGGCTTCGTATATTTTGCTTTGTGCTTTGCGCTTTCACGTCTTTTCAAAGTGATTGAGCAGCGCTCTAGTGCCTATCTCAACCATCAATAACACCACCAATCAAAAATACGAATTCACCAGACTATTCATCGCCCTTATCAATTTCACCTGATTGGTTTAAGCTATTGACCAATCAGGATTTATCCCTTCATATTTCTTCTTAGAAACACAGCAAAATGCTCGCCTAATAACTATACTTAACGTATCTAACTACGTTGATTCTTCTCAAGGACATCACTCAACATGGACAATCATAAAGAAAGAGCTTTTTACGCCGTTGTTGGCGCATTGGTTGGAGACGCCGCTTCAATGGGGCTACATTGGCTGTATGACCAAGAGAGGATCTTACACGTGGCTGGTTTTGAGCCTGAATTTCGCTCACCGAATCGGTTCGATTATCAAGATAAAGGCTACTTTGCGCACCAAGGTAAAACCGCAGGCGAGCAATCGCAATATGGTGCTCAGTTATTGGCGATGGTCGACAGCTTAGTCGACAACCAAAAATACGATGAAGCGAACTATATTCAACATTTCCGCTTCTGGTTTGATTTTGGCGGCAGTTGGCAAGGCTACATTGATAAAGCGACGCGCATGAGCTTGCTGAACATCCATCAATTAGAACTAGAGGACGCCCCGATTACTGCCTGTGGCGCAGACGATACACAACTTCCCGCAGTCTCAAAGATTATCCCATTGGTGGCGTGTACTTACACCTCTCACACTTTGCCAGCCATGGTAGAGAGTGCGGTGCGAGTCACTAACAATAACGACAAAGCAGTAGAGTGGGCGCAAGCCATCACCCTATTGGTTCAAGCGGCAATTCAAGGCAACTCGCCACTACAATCGGTAGAAATGGTGCGACAAACTTGCAGCAGATTTATACACGATCAAATCGATGAAGCATTGGCTGAACCTGAGCTTTCGATTACAGATGCCGCGAAGAAGTTCGGATTGCATTGTGAACTGAGTGCCGCATTTCCCTTGCTGATTCGCATCATTGCGGGTGCTCAGAGCTATAAACAAGGTATTCGAGACAATATCTTATGTGGCGGTGACAGCTGCGGGCGTGCGATTGTTATTGGCGCGGTATTAGCAGCGTGTTTCTACGAAGAAGATGGTGGAATTCCAACCGAATGGCTAAAACAAGTCGAACTCAATGGCGGTGTGCTGTCTTTGCCTATTGAATGACTCCCACAATAACGAACAAGGCAAAAGCGCCTTTCTTGCTCAAGAGCTCGAAAGGCGCTTTTCTTTTCCCTATTCACTTAAAGTAGTCACTAAAAGTAATCACTAAAAGTAATCACTAAAAAAGAATGACTTAAATGAATGCTTTACACGACCGACTTAAGAAATAGCTTCAGTTTTGGGCAATAGCCTTCCGGATCCCTACGACCGTGAGTTTATTGCTCTAATCAAATCTAAGAATTAGAGCCTTTTCTAGAACTGGTACGCGGCAGAAAGCTTGTAGTTACGGCCCGGTTCATAGTCATCCAAGGTAAAGCCTCTTGCTGTACCCGAACGAGAAGCGTGTGAGGTGTATTGCTCATCAAACACGTTATCGATACCAAAGGTGACAGACAATCCATCCACATTTGATGGCACCCACTGAGCATACAGGTTATGAACGTCATAGCTTTCTTTGATCGGCTGACCATCGAATACATTGTCTTCGTCTTTAACAAACATTGAATTCCAACCAAAAATCGTTTCCAACGCTTCAGATTGATAGTCCAGTGTTAACGTGATGCTGTCGCCCATATCAATACTGCGTCCATTGCCACCCGCGACAGCGCCGCCTGTGTCTTTGTTTTTAGTATCTGAACGAGCATAAGAAAGCTTGCTGTTAAACATCTCGTAACCATAAGACAAGCTCGCCTCAAAACCCTTTATCTCGACATCACCTAAGTTGTAAATCAAGTAACTCTGGTTTGCGGGCTGATACTCTTCGGCAATGTAATCATCGATATTGGTTTGGAATACAGTTAGGTTTGCGCCAATAAAGTGATTATCTAAACGTTTATCGAAGCGCACACCACCTTGGGTGTTCTGCCCTGTTTCAGCCTTAATGTCGTCAGCTAAGAACGCTGCGTCTTGGTAAGCAATAAAGGTCTCCATCAACTCGGGTCCTTTGAACAACGAACGGGTGCTCGCGAACAGCGTCCAATCTTGGGTCACGTCCCATTGCGTTGCCAATGACCATGTTACGTCGTCAAAGTCATCGTTTCCTGTTTCGGCTTTACGCTGGTAATCATCAAAACGAACACCTGCAGTGATCGAAAAGGCTTGAGTAAAGTAGAACTGGTCTTCAACAAAAAGTGCGGTAGAAATTGCTGACTCATCCATAAACTTACTGCTGCCGTAATAGCTGCTCGATGACTTGTCCATGTAGTCAAAGCCATAAGTCGCGATATTATCAAACGACATCAAGCGATAGTCCGATTGGAACTTAGCATTCAGGCCAAAGTTTTGGTTTTTCGCCGTATTGTTAGATAAGCGGTTCGATGGCCAACGCGGTGCCATAACACTTTCATCACGCTGAATCTCGGTCTCTGTGTTGTACAGAGTGACGTTACCTTGATGACTTTCGCCACGTAGCTCATAACTTGCCGTAATAGTGTCACGGTCATAATCAGTTGGAATCAGGATGTCGCTAGACAAGCCTTCATTCGCACCACCTGACATATCTGGACGCGGGCTGTAATCACCACTATCGCGATACAGATCATAAGAGAGTTCAAAGCGGTGTAACTCACTTGGCTCAAAACCAATCTTACCGAGAATGTTGTAAACATCGCCTTCTGATCCAAAGGTTTCATTGCCGGCGCCGTCTTCGAAGTTATCACGACTCATGTAATGACTGTAAAGCATGGCATCGACGTTATCTGACAACAAACCATACACAGTGAGTGAACCTTGCTGGCTTGCGTTGGTTGCGTAACCGCCATAAACACGAGCGCCAAAACTCTCGTCGTAACGAAGCAGGTCTTTGGCATCTTTGGTTTCAAACAGTACTGAGCCACCTAACCCACTTTGCGTCACCGAGTTATTACCCACTTGAATATCCGCCGACTTCAATATGTCTGGGTTTAGGGTTAAGTTACCGATATGGTGAAACATATTTGCGTGTTGAGAAGCACCATCCAGTCGAATATCTAAGTCAGTTTCACTCAAGCCACGAATAGTAATTCGTTGGTTGACCGAGTGCGTTCCCCCAACATCAACACCAGGGATTTCACGCAGCAGATCTGACATATGGTCAGCTTGCTTGAGTGACATGTCATCGGCAATGATCGATTCAGTGTTGCTTGATACTCTCGTTCCCCACACCACGACTTCATCAAAGTGCGATGTGTTCTCTTCTGCAGTTACAGGGCTGCTAAACGCGCTGGCAATAGCAATACAGAGGGCTGAAAGCTTGATTGTTGAGCTGACGGGGCTTTCCATAAATTCAATCCTAGATGTAAATGATAATAATTCGCAAATATGATAGAGTTGTAATTTATAAATGCACAGATGATTTGCTTATGCAAAAACGCACAGATGTTATGAGGAACGGTCAAATGGGTGAAGTAACATCAAAGCAGACTAAACTTGCCGAAACGGCTGTGGCAAAAGCAAATGTAATAGCCAAAAAATCGACATTAACTAAGAAAATAGCCCTGACCAAAAAACTAGAACAGACGGAAAAGCAGATCATCGTGACGCAAGGCCAAACCAAGCAAACGTCACTTGCTGAGGGGAAATTCCTTTCTTACCAATACAATGACCAGATTTTTGTACATGGCGGTCGTTGTGTTGAATTGGTCGACAGCAACATCGTATCGACCGCCCACTCCGCCATCCTGATTACGATTCTTCTTGAGGGAAAGCTCACCTTTGGTTACGACGATCTCGAGTTCGATCTCGATGCCAGTACAGGGCCACAAGGTGTGGTGGTGAACCTTGCCAAGCCTGCCAACTTTAGGCGCTCTTTAATCCAAGGTAATAAGATAAATAAGATCAACATCTTGGTTAAACCGCAATGGGTCGAGCCTCGTTTAAGTGACCACTGTTCTAGCAAATCATTCCTCGATTCACATAAGGCGTTTTACAACGTAAAGATTAACGCTGACATCATTCAACTCACGAACGCACTTACCAGCCAAGCGACACCAACCAACTTCCAAGACAAGCTTGTCGTAGAGACGCTGACCCAGCAGTTACTTGCTCAAACCCTGTCGCAGATGCCGATTCAATGTTGTCAGCAGTGTACTTCCGACAATGACCTCACAAATACCGACAGTAGTGACCAAAGCATCGCTTTACACAATGCAAACTTGGGCGAAAACATCGATAAAGCGAGTACACCAAAGGCTTTCGATGCCAAAATAGAAGACATCATCAGCTACATTGAAATCAACCTAGATCAACAACTCAGCCTTGAAAGCATCGCGAGTAAGTTCTCGATGAGCATTTCCAATCTTCAGCGTCGATTTAAGCAATCTTACAACCTGACTATTAACGGCTATATCCGCTACCGACGTCTGGATATCGCGCGCCAACACTTAGAGCGTGGCTTGGTTTCAATAACCGAAGCGGCCTATGAAGCGGGTTATCAGCACCCTTCTAACTTCACCAGCGCCTTTAAGAAAACTTTTGGCGTTCCGCCCCATGAACTTGCCAAAAACTTTGTATCCAAAACGAACTAGAGTCTGACGTAAGACAAGCCAACTTCTAGGTCGGAGGCTATCGTTTCTATAAGGTTGGAACACACTGCGATAACTCATTCTTCAGCCAAACCACAAACGGACTTTCTGGCTCATCACAGTTGTCATCTTGTGTGAGCAATATGTACTGATGACCGGAAGGTACAAAGCCAAACGGTGCGATTAAGTTGCCTCTGTTCAAATCATCAACCACTAATGGATAAGAACCAAGAGCTGCTCCTAGCCCATCAACGGCCGCTTGAAAGCAAAAATAGAAGTGTGCAAATGTCTGGCTTGAAATAGCTTGCGACACCATTCGGCTATCAAATTCACTATCTTTGGTGATGGATGCCCAGTGGCTCCAAGCGTTTAGTCGCGTGCTGCTGTGCAATAATTTTACATCGGCTAGCTTGTCTTTGACCTGTTGCCAATAATCAGGCGAGAACACAGGGCCAACCCATTCTTCGACTAACGAAATCTGTTTGTAGTGCTCGGTTACGTTGAAGTCGTCTCGGCGAATTGCCATATCTAATCCAGTTGCGCCTAATGTCACAGGCCCACCTGCGGTAGACAAGCGAACATCAATTCCGGATTCGTTATAGAAATCACCGAGTCGAGGCATTAACCAACGCATGGTCAATGTGGGTTCGCATGAAACTTCCAACGCTTGATGATTGAGCTGATTAAGCTTATGGACTCCAGTTTCCAAGGCTTGGAACGCTTGTTCTGTGTAACCTTTGAGTAATTCCCCTTCTTTGGTGAGACACACATTCCTGCCCTGTTTGTAGAACAAAACTTGGGATAAGTGATTTTCCAATACCTTGATCTGCTTACTCACTGCGCCATGTGTGATATTGAGTTTATCCGCCGCTTCACTGTAACTGCTCGAATACGCTGCTACGTGGAAAATATGGAATGCTTTCAAATGTCTCATGTGTGATTTTTTCTCACAGATAGGTGGAATTCATTTCGATTATAGGCAGCAATAAAAAACCATACAATGCTGGCTCATCAAATATAAAGAGTTGGAGTCATTATGGAGTGGTTAAGCCTAGCAGTATTGGGACTATTGATTGTTATTAGTCCGGGAGCTGATTTCGTTTTAGTTTTGAAAAACAGTGTCAATCAAGGAAGACAAGCAGGGATTTGGACTGCAATAGGTGTGAGTTTAGCCATTTGTGTTCACATCAGTCACTCAATGCTTGGGATCAGTTACTTAATCTCACAGAATGAGCAGCTGTTTGATATGATCAGGTACGCAGGCGCAGCCTACCTTATTTATCTAGGGCTAAAAGGTATCTTGAGTGCGGACAACAAGCTTGCACCTATGGAAGATGCAAAGCAAAGCACCAGTGTTTGGCGCTATTTAGCCCAAGGCTTTTTATGTAACGTGCTCAACCCAAAAACCATGTTGTTCTTCTTGAGCATCTTCAGCCAAGTCATCTCACCTGATGCAGAAAACCAGCATGTCGCACTCGGCTATGGGCTTTATATGATCGTTCTTCACGGCTTATGGTTTGGAATTGTCGCTATGCTGTTTACTTCGAGTACATTGCAAAAGCATCTATTGAGAGCCAAGAAAAGGCTCAATCAAGCGTGTGGGGTTGGATTGGTATCTTTTGGCTTAGCGCTAGCATTAAAATAACCCGATGGGTCACAGTATCTATGGCAGCAATAAAAGCTGCCATAGTGATGAACTTATTTAGCCTTCAAAGCCACCCACTTCCCATTTATTACTCACTTCGTTCGTTAGTAGATTCTGGAAATGCACAACATCTTGCGATTGCCAAATACCAACGTTTAAAGCAAAAGACCGATCTTCATCTTGAGTCGCTTGAATGAAGTTTGAAGACATCGTTATTGTGTTCGCCTTGATGGTATGTTCAGTTTCTAGGTCAAGACTGAGATACGACCTGCCATCGTTAGCAACAAGGCCACGACGCATATTGCATCGAAACTGAGTTAATACATAGTCGCCCGGTTTGATACCATCAAACAGTGCGTACTTCGTGTCTTCATACACAAATACACGTAAGGTTTGTGGTTCAGAGTCAACTAATTTACCATCAACTTTTTCTTGTATGTCAAACGAAAATGTTTCGCATGGGTAACTTGAGTCGTACTTAGAGATGTTGGTCGCAATAGCTAACGCCCCGTTACCTTGAGGTTCTGACAATGTGTCCGTAGCCGAATTAGGAATACTTTTGCACCCTGAGATACTCGCAGCCGCAGATAACGCAACAATCAGAAACTTATTCATATAAAGCCTTTATTCTTATCAATATAATTATTCGGCGACCCTATCATTAAAAAACCGGACCGAAAACACAGATTGATAAAATATTGATGTGGTTGGCATTATTTTATAATTCAACTGACAATTCTCTTATTTACACGACCTCTGTTGGCAGATTATGGCAACTATCTGATAGAGATACAGGCTAAAAGGAATGAGTTCATCTCTATTATTACTAACTATTTGCGACACATATAGACAAACTGATCGTTTTGCGAGGTGATTTCAAAGCCAAACCTCAAGTACAACTCCCCAACTCGATTTCCTTGCAGGTAACAAAGTTCGACGGGTTTATTCAGGCTGTCAGCCTTAGTTAAACAATCTTTCAATACTTGGCTACCAATGCCCTTCCCATGATACTCAGGTAGTAAGAAGAATCGGCAAAAATAGAAGTGATCGCCCTTGTCTTGCAACAACACACTACCAATCGCTTTATCTTGATATTCAATGATTTCAGGGCGTTCTTCTGCCCATTCTTCGGCGTGTATATCTCGTTGAATTTGTTCATCCCAGCCAAATACGGCTTTGATAGGTTCAAACTCAGCGGCCTTCTTAAGCTCAAACAGAAATTCATAATCTGATAACTGAGCATGTCTTGTTGAATACTTCAAAATACCTCCAACAATAATTGGCTATGGTTTCATTTTCGTTTAAGCCGGAACTCGACAACCCCGATAAAACTAAATGCCACGCTTAAATGTTCATTTTGGTTCTAGTTGGTAACGTAAGACTTCGTGTTTATCTTGCTCCGAGTAAAAGGTATTCAGGAATTGTCCACCGCACTTCTCAATGACCTTTTGCGAAGCAATATTGCCCCTCTCACACGTAATAATAGCGCTTTCGGGCAATACGTGCCGTTGAACCCAAGACAACATATGACTTGCGATACCCCGTCCTCTGGTTTGCGGCAGGGTCTCATACCCGATATGTCCAATGACATCGTGAATGTACGGACTGGTGCCATGACGAACTCTTATCACTCCAAGAATGCGTCCAGACTCGAAACAAAAATAAGTAGAAGCAGGCGTCCACCCTTCTGGCAAGCCCTCACCTTTTGAATAAGCAATTCGTTTTTCCAAATAGGCATCACTGCCATCAGAAATGCCCGTGTAAATATCTAACCCATCTTCAACACAGGCGTTCACATAGTGATGAAAGGCAGTTGAGTGCGAAAGAGCAGCTTTAACCATGTCCATATAATGTTGATTCTCCAACGGCTTCTACGCTATTTAATTCAGGAGAAACTCGCAATTTTGACCTATTATCGACTATTGCTTCTTAACGTACTTCGCGGTAACGAGCATTTCACCGCCACCATCCAGCTTGCAATCTAGCTGATGATCTTTGCCTTCATTGATTCGTCTGATTACGGCTTTAGTACCGATTTTCAATACAGAAGAACTGCCTTTAATTTTTAGATCTTTAATGAAGGTAACTTTGTCGCCGCTTTCCAATACAACACCATTCACGTCCTTAACACGCGCGGCTTCTCTTTCTAAACGCTCTTCTTCTGGATTCCATTCATAGGCACACTCAGGGCAGATTAGGTTGTTTTGGTCTGGGTAGACATATTCAGATTGGCATTGCGGACAAGGAGGTAGAGACATACGTTAATACTTCATTTAAATAGAATTTGTTCCATTTTAATGGCTCTTGTCAGGCTTAGCGAGCATAAATCTAACAAGTTTTACAGAGAGCTAATTGTCTTTAAAAAAGAGCAGTACCTAAAACGAACAAACACAGCTACTAAGCTGTGTTTGTTTAAAAGTTTGAGAAGCGGAACGGATTAACGTTCGACTTTTGGTGAGTAAATCGAGTAAGCGGTGATTTGCCCTGCCACGATTGCAGAGAACATGAATAACGCCGACAAACCAATACTAGGAATAGGCAGAATCGACTGTTCAAACACCGATTGGCTGGCACTTACTAATACTCGGCTACCCGGAACCAAGATGATGATCCCTTGCACGATATAAATAGAGCCCGTGAGCTCCATCTTCTTGGCAATCCAAGTCCCGTACAAAGTAATAAGAACCGTCGTAACCCAAGTACCGACAACCCAACCACTATCAAAACCTAGATAGAACGGGCCCCACATACCGAGAACCGCTACTGGTAAACCAAGTAAGATGTCTTTAGGTCGCGCATTGAACATCACACCGATAGAAACAGAGATCAGCACCAAGCCAGATATGTGCATCCACATCGGTACCGCATTGGTATAGTCGATGGAGACCGCTTGTCCCCATATCGCTTCACCGATGTTGAGCCCCATGATAATCCCTACAAACAGCTTAATCAGGGTTAAGGCGCTCTGCCCTAGCAAGCTGGTACCAGAAACCAAGTCATTAAACGCCAAACATTCTAGTGCGTTGGCTATGGATAACCCGGGGACAAACAAGACGATCGAGGCGATACACAACGCCCACACTGGTATCGGCAACCCTGTGCTCGCCAAAAACGCTACAAAGATACCCGTTAACAATGCCGAGATGAATTCAACTGCGATAGCGCGACGTGAATGAAGGACTTGCTGACAGACCCAAACCATCAAACCCAATAACGCAGAAAAACCCACCGCTTCCAACGTACTGCCCACCAGCATCAAATACGCAGGCGGAATCCCCATATTGGCTAGTGCAGTCACAAATTTAGAGTAACCGACAGGCTCTGGTACAGGCTCACTGCTCGGTTGGTTAATACGAATGATCGTATTGGCCAACAAACTCAGGTTAATTGAAGCAGGCTTTAGACGCTTTAGAATCACAGCGTTGTTATCGTCTGGAAACTGATAATTAATCGCGGTTGGCGTTGCTTGGATCATCACATCCACACCATGCTTTTTAGCATAATATTGTGTATATTTTTCAAGCTTATACGGAGCGCAACCACTGCGGTGAAGAGTATCACCAATTTCAACAATTTTGTTAATTCGGAACTGAGAAGGCATGGGTATTTTAGGGGAGACAAAATGTGCGGCAAATGTACCAAACGATAGACGGATTGACGAGGCTTTTGCGTAAATTATCAACTCAACTCGTTACTTTTTTCTTCGAACGCTTAAAGGTGCGTATAACTCTACTCATTTGGGATTAGTTTCCTGAATACTTCGACTGGTTGGTAAGTTAAATTTATGCATCCATATTGTTATTAATGGACGCCAAAACACGATTAAAAATCAGTTTATGTTAACACTCCAAATTCCTTAATTTGTATGGGTTTTATGACAAGCTAACACCAATAAACTGGTTTATAAATCAAACCGAATTTGTCACAGAAATAGCGGGGGATTTTCCATTGTTTCTCGCCCTCCGTTTAACGAGAGTTTAGTCACATTTTATTCACTCTGAAAACGCCGAACATGATTGAAAAACTAGCGGTGTGGTGGTTATGCGAGCACTTAGAATAAAAATGAAAGAAAAAGGTTTCGTTTTCAGTTAGATGTGGCATTATCAATCTCGTTAAGACGATGTGCGTACATCGTATAATGGCTATTACCTCAGCCTTCCAAGCTGATGATGCGGGTTCGATTCCCGCTGTACGCTCCAGTCTTCTTGATGCCTCAGTCTTACTCTTAAGACAGTGTGCGTGCATCGTATAATGGCTATTACCTCAGCCTTCCAAGCTGATGATGCGGGTTCGATTCCCGCTGCACGCTCCAACTTCTCCTTAAGCTCCATGACATGCTTTCTTCCAGCGATACCCTATTCAAAAACTTTCTCCGTTCGATAAATCCATAGTCATTAAATCTATACTGATTAAACTAATTTGGTTTAAGCTTAGATTGACGAATCAACGCTAAGTAACCAACCAAAGCTATTAACTCCTTAAATCGCTTCGTATTTCTGACACCTATCCAAATCACACATTGCAGTTCAGCTTTTAATGATTTTCAAAATTGTTCCAATTTAATAATCTTGGTCAATATCCGAAAAAACAGTTGTGTTAATGTGCGCGCATTAGCAACAACCCATAAATAATAAAAAATGTTTAAAAGCAATGAGTTAACAATTAATATCGATGCAATTAATGTCGCACTGTCAAAAGTAGAAAATGCGAACAAAATTCAGCTAGATACATTGAAAGGTTATGTGAACAGCGAGCCTGAACAGGCTGTACTAGCTTTTCGATCGCTGAATGAAGCAGAATCAATCGACGACAAGTTTAAAAAGATCATGGCAGAGCTACCGCACCTGAGCGGCGAAGCACACCACCTGCTTGAAACTTCTATCTTGCTACAGTGATTCTAACTACAGATAAGCCTCAGCCAATACAAGTTAGTTCATGTATTCCTGAACAGGTTGAGACTTATCTTTAACTGGTCACAATGTTTAACCAATGACTTAGCGGTCACACAAAGCTGTGCTGATAGGTTGAAATGAGTTGGTGATGTAACGCCCTCGTATTACTCCCAGAAGTTCCACCACTTTTTGCTGTTTTCTTCACGCTGCTGTTGGCCTTTCTCTGACCCTTTTCCTTCTTCTTTACGCTCTTGTTCCGCTTTCTTGTCTTTCTGCTTTTCTAATCCCGACTTTTCTTCGTCATTATCTATATCATCTTCAAGCTTTTCTTTACTCTCTTCGAGAGCTTCTTTCTCGTCTTCCAAATCGTCGAGTTCTTTATCTAGTTTCTGCTTATCTTTTTTGTTCTTACTTTTTTTCGCTTTCTTATTTTTCTCTTCGATCATTGAATCAAGCTGCTTCTCACGATCATCAATTTCGCCTTCAACTTTTTTAGCCTCAGCGAGCGTTTTCACTTCTTCTAAATCGGGCTTACCTTTACCAGCCCACTCAGGTTTAGCAGCAATGCTGTGGGTCGACCACGTTATTAAAACACCCGTTACTGCAAGTACTAGAACTGTCTTATTCATCCTTAAACTCCTATTCCTATAGTCTTTTAAAGCTAATACCTAAATAGTACTAAAACAAGGTAGCCATACCTAGCACTCATCCCTTTGAACTAGATATGGCTTGTGTATCACCTTATAGCGTTAACGACTTCACCATACCCGCTTCAGCGTGACCAGGAATATTGCACGCGAACTCTACGTTATTATCACCATGGAAATGCCACAGCAATTGCTTCGCTTTGCCCGGCTTAACTGTAACTGTGCTGCCCGAGTCATGAGCGTGATTACCCATGTTTTTCATCATTTCACGGTGCTCTAATTGCTCTGAAGCAGAACCAATCGAGAATTCGTGATCAATCTTGCCTGTGTTCATCACAACAAACTGCACCACGTCGTTCTGCTCAATATCAACCTTGTTCTTAAATGTGATTTTCATATCGTCACTTAACAGAACATGAACCACTTTATCCGGCTTTGCGCCTGTCGCAGGCATACCCACTTCAGACATGCCTTCCATATTCATCATCGAATGGTCCATCTTTCCATCCTTCATCATGCTGTGATCCATTTTTGAATGATCCATCTCTCCACTCTTCATCATCGAGTGATCCATATTTGAGTGGTCCATTTCGGCAAAAGCCGTTGCAGTAGTTAACGTCAGTGCAATCGCAATAAGTGTCTTTTTCATGATCGTTCCTTAGATTAGTTCAGTTATTTATTTGTTAGTTTCACATGTTCATGTGGTACGCCCTTACCCACTCTGTATTGGTCAGTAAGGGCTAATAATCAATACGTTATTTGTTTGTCTCGTTTTGGCTATGCGTAATCTCACGCTGTTTCCAGAGCTTAAAGATTGCAGGCAAAACCAGTAGGGTAAGCAACAGTGCCGACGCCATTCCGCCTATCATCGGCGCGGCAATTCGCTGCATCACTTCAGAGCCCGTTCCCTCGCCATACATAATTGGAATGAGGCCAATGATCACCGTAAGTACTGTCATCATCACTGGGCGAACACGCAGTCCTGCACCCTCACGAATCGCATCCGTTAAGTCTTCACTCTGAAGTGCTTGCTGGTTCTGCTCCGCATCCAATTTTTTGTAGTGCCATGCTTGGTTTAGGTAGACCAACATAATGACGCCTATCTCAACAGCTACCCCGGCAAGGGCGATAAAGCCTACACCCACCGCAATCGAGAAGTTGTAATTGAGGACATGCATCAGCCATAGGCCACCAACCATCGCGAGTGGCAATGTCAGCATAATCATCATCACCTCACCAACACGGCGGAAGCTGAGGTAGAGCAGTAACATGATGATGGCGATGGTAATTGGCACAACGACACTTAAACGTTCTTTGGCGCGCTCCATGTATTCGTATTGACCAGACCATGCCAGTGAATATCCGGCAGGCAAGACGATTTGATCTGTAACGACTTTTTGCGCCTCTGCCACATAAGAACCAAGGTCGCGACCTTCGATGTCAACGAACACCCAGCCATTAGGACGCGCGTTCTCCGTCTTAATCATTGGTGGCCCATCTTCATAGCGAATATCCGCGACATCAGACAAAGCAATTCGCGCTCCATTTGGTGTCACTAACGGCAGGTTCTGCAGCTTAACGACAGAATCACGATAGCTTTGTGGATAACGGACATTGATTGGGTAACGCTCTAGCCCCTCAACGGTTTCGCCCACGTTCATACCGCCAACTGCGGTCGAAATAACCTGCTGAACCTCTTTGATGCTTAATCCGTAACGAGCAGCAGAGCGGCGCTTGATGTCTATCGTGACATAGCGACCACCAGCCACACGTTCTGCATACACAGAAGCCGTACCGCTAACACCATTTAAGATAGGTTCGAGCTGAGAGCCAATGTCCTCTATAACACTCAGATCTGGCCCTGCTATTTTGATTCCGATTGGCGTTTTAATACCGGTCGCTAACATGTCGATCCGAGTCTTGATTGGCATAACCCATGCGTTAGTCAAACCCGGGAACTGAATCAGATCATCGAACTCTTTGCGTAGTGACTCCGTAGTGACACCGTCACGCCACTCATCTCGCGGTTTAAGCTGAATCACGGTTTCAATCATGGTTAACGGTGCAGGGTCGGTTGCTGTCTCTGCTCGACCAATTTTGCCCCACGTGGTTTCGACTTCTGGAATGGTTTTGATGAGCTTGTTGGTTTGTTGCAACAACTCACGAGCCTTACCTATTGAGATGCCCGGATACGTAGTTGGCATGTACATCAAATCCCCTTCGTCCAAAGGAGGGATGAACTCGCTGCCAAGCTTACTGGTTGGGTAATAAGCAGACGCCATTAAGCCAAGTGCGATAACAATCATAACCTTTGGATATTTTAGGCTGAGGTTCAGAAGCGGCTTGTACATCGCCACTAGGCTTCGGTTGACTGGGTTTTTGTGTTCAGGCAACACGTTACCGCGAATGAAGTAACCCATTAGCACAGGCACAAGCGTGATAGCCAAACCGGCTGCAGCGGCCATTGCATACGTCTTGGTAAACGCAAGTGGCGAGAACATCTTGCCCTCTTGCCCTTCTAGCGCGAACACAGGCACAAAACTCAAGGTAATGATAATCAGGGAGAAGAACAGCGGTGCGCCGACTTCTTCTGCTGCCTTACCAATCACCTGCCAACGGTTTTTGTCAGTGAGCGGAGTCCGTTCAATGTGTTTATGAACGTTCTCGATCATCACGATGGCACCATCCACCATGGCGCCAATCGCAATCGCTATACCGCCAAGAGACATGATATTGGCGTTAATACCCTGCCAATGCATCACAATGAATGCGCCTAAGATACCGACAGGTAAGCTTAATGCGATAACCAACGACGAGCGGATATGGAACAAGAACAGCGCACACACCACGGCGACCACGATGAACTCTTCAGCCAGCTTCTTCCAGAGGTTTTCAACGGCTGAATCAATCAAAGTAGAGCGGTCATAAGTCGCGACAATCTCGACACCATCAGGTAAGCCAGCTTGCAGTTCAGCGAGCTTGGATTTCACTGAGTCGATCACTTCACTGGCATTTTCACCAAAGCGCATCACGATAACGCCGCCAACCGCCTCGCCCTCACCGTTGAGCTCAGAGATACCACGACGCATTTGCGGTCCAAGGTTGATGTCAGCAATGTCACCTAATAGCAACGGAGTACCTTTGTCGGTCACTTTTAGCGGCAGAGATTGAATGTCTTCGATGCTTGTCAGGTAACCGGTGGTACGAACCATATGTTCGGCTTCCGCAGTCTCAACAACAGACGCTCCTGTTTCTTGATTACCATCTTGGATTGCCTTGTTGACTTGCTGAAGCGTTAGGTCGTAAGCACGTAACTTGGCAGGATCAATCTGTACTTGGTACTGCTTCACCATGCCACCAACGGTCGCCACTTCAGACACGCCTTCTACAGTTTGCAATTCATACTTCAAGAACCAATCTTGCAAACTACGAAGTTCCGCTAAGTCGTGCTGACCGGTTTTATCTTGCAACACGTAGCTGTAAACCCAGCCCACACCGGTTGCATCGGGTCCTAGTGTTGGCTTGGCACTCGATGGCAAGTTAGGTGCAACTTGGCTTAAGTACTCCAACACTCGTGAACGCGCCCAGTACATATCGGTATCGTCATTGAAGATGATATATACATAGGAATCACCAAAGAACGAGTAGCCACGAACTGTTTCAGCACCCGGTACAGCTAACATGGCGGTGGTCAATGGATAGGTCACCTGATCCTCGACCACTTGTGGTGCTTGCCCCGGATAGCTTGTTTTGATGATCACCTGAACATCTGACAAATCAGGAATGGCATCGACAGGTGTATTTTTAACGCTGTATAAGCCGCCAAATACGATGGCGACAGTGGCAACCAGCACTAAGAAGCGGTTGCTAATAGACCAGCGAATGATTGCATTGATCATAGTTCGCCCTCACCCGTGCTATTCGTCGGTTCGAGAGATTTGAGCACATAATCAGAACCTTTCTTCGCCACTAGAAACCGAATGGTTTGACCCTCGGTAAACTCAGATAAATCAAGGTCATCACTGGCTTGGAAATTCATTTCACCCGCTTTCCAATTCCACTCAGGGACTGGCTGATGTTTTACGGTGATCATGCCAAAATCTGCCATCAACATAGTGATGTCACCTGTTACCCAAACTTCGCCAGCGATCTTGTGTTTGTTGACCTTGTAATCAACAACCTCGTATTGCCCTGACTCTGTCTTTCTCATCTCAAAATCAATCGCCTTACCACGTTGCACGTCACTCATGTCCAAGCCTTCCGCAAAGGTGAAATTCATCACCATGCCAGGCCAATCCCATTCAGGAACAGGCTGATGGTTAATCGTCACCATGCGACTGCCTTTCATAACATCGGAAATTTCACCGTTTGCCCATACGGTTTCAGCTTCTTCCTCAACACCATTGATGCGTGACAGATCAGCAGATTGGCTCGATTCAGAATCCAACATGAAGTGCGCAGAAGTGACAATGTTTTCGCCTTGCTCTAGCCCTTGAAGCACCTCTATTTTTTCGCCAGCTTCACGACCAACCTCAATACGAGCAGAGCGATACTTGCCAGAACCTTTTGACATCACCACTCGAGTCATACCACCGGAGTGAATCACCGAAGATCTTGGGATAGTAAGAACTGCTTCATCACTGATGGGTTTCAGCGCAATATTGGCAAACATATTTGGCTTAAGCTCGCCATTTGGATTGGAGAACTTCAAACGAACGCGCAAAGTTCGAGTTTTTGGGTCAAGGATTGGGTAAACGTAATCAACATTACCCACCCACTCTTTGCCGGGAATAGCATCTAGCGTCATCACCGCATTGCTGCCTGACGAGATCCAGTGCGCTTGACGCTCAAACACCTCAGCATCAACCCATACTTCGCCTAGTGGGCCTGCACTGATCACCGCTTGTGCCGGTGAAAGGTAACCACCTTCTCGGATATTCAGACTTGCAATGACACCATCGGCTGGCGCTTTAATTTCAATGGTTTGCGAAGCTTTACCTTGGCGCGTAATAGCGCGGATTTGCGTCTTATCAACACCCAAGGTAATCAAGCGTTCAGTCGAGCCCTTAACCAAACCTTTACGACCCGTTTTATAAGCACTGATCAACTCTTCTTGTGCTTTAACAAGCTCTGGAGAATAGAGTGTGAAAAGCACATCACCTTTGTTTACCTTCTCACCCACTGCGTTGATGTAAAGCTTCTCAACCCAACCAGCTGCTCTTACGTTGGTTTGCCACAATGTACTTTCATCGAACGCCACATAACCCACGGTTTCAATCCGAGGAGATAGCGCTTCGAACTTAACTTTCGCTGTTTTGACACCCAGATTATTTTCTACCGACGAATCAATGAACACGGTACCGGGCTCATCTTTAACACCACTTGAGTCATCCGCGTAAACAGGGATTAAATCCATCCCCATAGGTGACTGACCCGGCTTGTCTCGCTGATAATTTGGATCCATCGGAGCCACCCAATACAGAGGTTCATCCTTGGCCTGTTTACTTACATCTGCGCCTGTACTCGTTGCCATTGCTGACATGTTATGTGCTGACCCAACGACAAAGTGATTCACACTAAAACCCAATGCCCCACCGACCAATAAAGCGATAGTCGCTACTTTTACTATATTCATTGTCTATTCCCTTATTGATTGACTGTGTGTTTAGTTGCGCTTGAGTTGAGTTGTGGTTGGTTTACTTGGTATTCAAAGCCACTGACTAACGCCGCCAGTTTGCTGTTAACGATGTTGAGATCGGTGATCAAACGTTGTTGCTCTAACTTAAGCGCCAGCTCATCGGTCGTTGCTAAAATGACATCGTTAAACTGAGCGGTATTGTTTTGATAGCCCCTCTCAACCGCACTGATTCGTGCTGCGGTTTGAGGAAGCAAAGACGTTTGATAGCGATCTAATCGCTGGATCAGATTTGATCTGTCCACCAGCAATGCGTTCACTTGCGCGTTCATTTGGGAAAGTAAGGTGTCTTTTTGAGATTTAGCCGCACCAACTTGATACTGAGCAGCCGATAAGTTTTTATCTTGTCGGTTCCCTGTAAACAGCGGGATGTCGACTGTCAGATAAGCACTCACAAGATCAGAAGCTGGTTCACCCGCCATGTTATTGGCTTGACGGTGTGCATACATCACTTCCACCCCAAACTGCGGGGTATAAGCTTGCTCGGCTAACTCAACCTGAGTTTGATTGGAGGAAATACTGACATCGGAGATCTTAACCAAAGGATGGTCAGTCAGTAGCTGGTAGTGCTTAGTTGAATCGATATTGGTCGCTAATTTGCTTTCCAACAACGACCAATCGATTTGGTTAGTTGCACTCAGTGTTCCCTGAGAATCAAGAACCTGAGAGCCTAGCCAATCAGAACCCAACCATTCAGAAAGCTGAGAGATTAAACGGCGCTGAACCTGCTGGTTTGCCTGTAGTTTCTCATCAAGCTTGCTCACTTGAAGCTGAGCATTAAGCAGATCTTGCGCTTCACTTTTACCAATCGAGTAATTGGTTTGTACATAGTTTTCAAGCTCAACCAACAAACGACGATTTTGACGAATCACCGACTCAGCCTTTTGCTGATAACCTAACTCAAGCCAAAGCTGCGTCATGCTATTTGCAACCGTCAATTCTCTTGCTTGTACCTGCAAAGCTAAAGCATCTGCCTGTTGGCCTGCCTTTTTCTGTTGGAGGTTAAGCGTATCGCCACGCTCAAACTGCTGCATCAGCCCTACCGATATATTGGTCATCGGATCTTCGTCGAATTGAAAGCTATCGACAGGCAAACCGCCAAATCCAACTTTCAATTTCGGGTCCATTAAGGTCGAGCTGGCAATGCCCGTTTCTCGCATCGCTTGAGACTGAGCAAAGTACTGTTTGCGATTTCCATCTTCGCTTAAAGCAATCTCAATCAGTGTATTGAGTTGCTGCGTCGAGCTTGCTTGGTCATGTGCTGAAATGTGTTGAGCATTTGAAGCTGACGCCGTGGTAGCTGCGAGCGTAGCACTTGAAAACAAGGCCAGAGGCAAGACAGCAGCAACCACTAAGCTCGTGTTCATGACAAACACAGAGGTTGTTGGTTTCATATTCACAATGAATGTCCATATCTAGCGCTAATTAGCGCATAAAAAAGAATGGCTTATCAGGTTTATCTAACTGATAGAGCTGTATTTTTAGATATAGATTTATGCGGAAGGTGGGCGTAGCAAAGATTGAGCGCGTGCGACTTTCTGGCCAATCGTGATCGATTGAAAACGAGCTAATGAAAAGGAAAGTTGATCAACGGCTTGAACAGCCTGAATTGGATAGGGACTTGCAGAACACATTGAGGCACAGCAATCGGCACTCGAACAATGGTTACCCATCATCGAGCTACCGTCTTCGCTCATTGAAGACATATCGAATTGAGCCATCAAAGCATGGGCACTCATGTTAGAGTCTTCAGCGTGTACTTCTTCACTCATCACATGACACCCTACCATTGATTCATTAACCGAAGTATCGCTGTGGTAACAAGCCGACTTGCTCGACCCCATTTCCATCATCATTACTTCAGTCATCAAGGCTGAGGAGCTTGAGGCATAGCTAGACATCAACATCGCAATGATGCTGAAAACAATAATCCAAGTTTTTCGGAATGTGTTTGTCATAGTTTACCTTTGAATTTACAACGCAACTATAAACGTTCCCCTTAGGGTAAGGTCAATGCCATTGTGCCGATATTTACCTGACCGTTGAAAAAGTATTCATCCTCTCTTTCATCAAAACGAGATAATTCTTCGACTTTGCAGTTTTTTCTTTAAAAATTATCCAATTAGCTAGCGAAACCTCTATCTGTGTATTTTACTTAAGACAGTGCAACCACGATTCACGGATGATAAAAATGGCTAACAAAAAAAACGTCAAAGCAAACAAGAAAAATACAGAAATCAAAAATAAGAAAAGTAACGAGCTAGAACAAAAGAAACCAACACAAAAAAAGAAGCGCAGACTGCATTCACATCTAAAAGTGAATATCCCACTTTTTCAGTCACTCATGATGATTTTGCCATCATTGGCTAAACACGCTGCTGCGGAGAGTATAGACAATTCCAGCGACGCTGCAGATCAAGTAACCGCAAATAACGTGACCGAAAAAGATGTCACCGATGACCATAACAAGGCGGACTCATCAGCGGTTGCTCTCCAAGAAGCTCAGACGAGTGACAGCGACGTAAACTCCACCTTAAATGCAAGTCATGCCCCCCATGGTTCGAGCTCTCACTTGGTTCCTTCTCATCATTTGTCGACGCTTTCTCACCCGCAAGTTCATTACATTCCTTCGGTATCGATGCCTACTATCTCCTCAGGGAGTAACGGTCAACCGACTCATTCGAATGCGCCTACGACGCCCGCTTTACCCGTCACCTTTATGCCAGAAGTCATAAAAGGTACGTACGGAGAGCTTCATGTTGCTGCAAATGGTCAATACACATTCGTATTGAATCCAAATTCTCCTCAATACATCCTGCTAAATCAGCACCAACCAGGTACTGACCATTTTGCGTTACATCTATCTAATGGCGCGAGCATCATTGTTCAAGTACCGGTAACAGGTAAGCAAGACACGCCAAATATTTCTGGAGACTTAACAGGTGTAGTAACAGAAGATCACAATATTGATTCACAAGGCTTGTTACATGCCAACGGCAAAATCGATGTCATAGACCCTGACCAAAATGAAAGTTCGGTTACACCGGAAGTTATCTCAGGTAAATATGGTTCATTAACTATCGATGCTGATGGACATTGGCAGTATCAAGTTGATAACTCGCTCTCTAATGTTCAAGCTTTAACCGCAGCCACTTCATTGCACGAAAGCTTCACTATTCACACCAAAGATGGCACTCCACAAACCATTGATATGACGATCGGCGGGAACGACGACAACGCCGTTATCACAGGTGTGGATGCAGGCACGTTAACTGAAGATTTGACGACACAAGTTCAAGGGCAGCTTTCGGTAACAGATTCAGATCTTGGAGAAGATCATTTTCAGGCATCACAAGTAACTAGCAATTTCGGCACGCTAAGCATCACCAAAGACGGTGCGTGGATATACAATTTAGACAACAATAACCCAGTAGTTCAAAGACTTGGCCAAGGTTCAACTGCGACAGACATCGTCACTGTTCACTCAGCTGATGGTACAGCGCATCAAGTTATGGTTACGATCAATGGCACCAACGACCATGCAGTAATCACGAGTAGTACAGCAAATTCACCAAGTTCGTTTTTCGCTATCGGGACAAGTAATGGCTCAAGCCAAGTTACTGAAGATAAAGATCTAACGGTTTCGGGCCAACTCAACATCACCGATATCGACTCAAAAGAGGCGCATTTTTCTAATTCCGACCTCAAGGGGACACTGGGTACTTTACACCTTAAAGACAATGGCGATTGGAGCTACGACCTAGATAATAAAAACCCAAAAGTACAGGCTCTTGGTCAAGGCTCTGCGACAACAGACATCATAACCATCCACTCCGCCGACGGCACTCCTCATCAAATTGTAATTACCGTTAACGGCACCAATGATAAAGCCGTGATAAGCGGAACCAGTGCCGGCGTGGTAACCGAAGAGTCCCAACTTCAGACCTCGGGCATACTGACTGTTACGGATGTGGATACCGGTGAAGCGCACTTCGCTACTTCATCCACAGGAAGTACCGATATTGCAGGCTCGTTTGGTACGCTTCATCTGACCGATACTGGTTCTTGGACGTACGATCTTGATAACACTAACCCGACCGTTCAAGCATTAGGTAAAGGCTCGACAGCTACTGATACCATCACCGTTCATTCTGCTGATGGCACGCCGCATCAAGTGACTATCACAGTAAATGGCACTAATGACGCAGCTACTGTCAGCAGTGCGACCGTTGCTATCGATGAGACAGACAAAGTGGTAACGACATCAGGAACATTGACTAGTACCGATGTTGATAATCCAGATAATACCTTCACGCCGGATTCTATTTCAGGCACCAACGGTGACCTGACTATTGATACTAATGGTCATTGGGTCTTCACCGCCAACAGTGCGTTTAACCAATCAAACGTCGGCGATAAAGTCGAAGAGACCTT
>NZ_JACJFF010000065.1:0-29734 GCF_014164465.1 Vibrio sp. SG41-7
TAACCATGTTTGAAAATAACTTAATGATGACCTAGCAAATGGGGAAGCGTTCATATAAGTCAGTATGATGAACAGAAGTGAATCCACGTCAGATGCGTAATTTCACAAGCAGCGGAAGTGGTTTAGACGCTGTAGCTAAATAAGCAACGAGAGTAGGAAAGAAGTTTGGGTGTATTCTTTCGTGATCGAAATGCTCTCCGCATTATAGTGGGCATCTACCCTGACATTACGAGACATACGGAACATGGTAAGCCTGTATCACTCCCTCTGGGAAAGCCTATGTGGCCGATAGTGATGCAGGTAAAGGAGGTTGGAGAAAGCGAAAGCTGGATTGTAATGATGCAGATACAGGCACATGCCTGATCACGAAAGTGAGCCCACTTCCAACTGGTCTCCCGTTGCGAGAGAGTTTGAAGAACTTTATTAAGGAAGAAAAGCAAATGATGATTTCGAACGAGATTAGTGCATCTTCTGACAGTGCACAATGGCAATCCATTAACTGGAAGGCTGTGGAGGCGCATGTCTTAAAGCTCCAAATGCGTATCGCAAAGGCAACTAGAGAAGGTAATCACGGTAAAGCAAAAGCCTTACAGTGGATACTAACCCATTCTCGTTCAGCAAAACTTCTTGCTGTTAAGCGAGTATCTCAAAACAAAGGTAGTAAAACGCCTGGAATAGATGGCGTGCTCTGGAATACAGATGCACGTCGCATGAATGCAGTGAATCAATTGAGTCGAAAAGCTTATCAAGCTAAACCACTCAAGCGTATCTACATCCCTAAAAAGAACGGTAAGCTTCGACCACTTGGTATTCCTTGTATGGCAGATAGAGCGCAACAAGCACTCCACCTCCTTGCTTTGGAGCCTATCTCGGAAACAATTTCAGACCCAAATAGTTACGGCTTCAGACCAAACCGAAGCACTACTGATGCAATAGCGCAGTCTTTCTTATGCTTGGCTCAAAAGAAGGCAGCTAAATGGGTTCTTGAAGGAGATATTAAATCCTGTTTTGATAAAATCGGGCACCAATGGCTTCTTGATAACATCGCTGTAGACAAGCGTATGTTGGAACAATGGTTGAAGTCTGGTTTTGTAGATAAAGGGTTGTTTTATCGTACGGAAGAAGGCACGCCACAAGGTGGCATAATTTCTCCAACATTAATGCTAATCACTCTCGCAGGGCTTGAACAACAAATAAAGTCCTTGGCTCTTAAGAAGAAAGCAAGAGCCAACTTTATTGGATACGCTGATGATTTTGTTGTCACTTGTACATCAAAGGATGTATTAGAGAACGACATTAAGCCATTGATTACTGAATTTCTACTAGAAAGAGGTCTAACACTTTCCGATGAAAAAACACGCACAACTCATATTGATGATGGATTCGATTTTCTAGGGTTTAACCACAGAAAATACAAAGGAAAGCTACTCATAAAACCGAGTAAAACCAATGTACTGTCATTCTTAAGTAACTTGCGTAGACTCATCAAAACTCACGCAACGATCCCCGTAAATAACCTTATCAAAATGATAAACCCCAAAATACGGGGATGGGCGAATTACTATCGCCACTGTGTTGCTAAACGAGTTTTCGGATACGTTGGACACCAACTATTCCAAGCATTGTGGCTCTGGGCTATTAGGCGTCACCCAACTAAATCAAAAAGTTGGGTCACCCATAAGTACTTCATCAACCGAAAAGGCCAATGGCAATTTCACGGTTGGCAGAAGATAATGAATATGGATTGTCAGTTCAATCTATTTCAAATAGCCAAAGTATCAATAGAAAGACATGTGAAAATCCGAAGTGCCGCAACGCCATTTGACCCTCAGCACCAAGAATACTTGGCGAAGAGAAAATTCAAAAGGAAAGCTCGCAACTCTTGGAACGATCCTGTTTTAACTGCTTTATAAGTTGCTGGGTATCAAACGATGCCTTTGCGGAGGCTTGAGCCGTATGCAGTGAAAGTTGCACGTACGGTTCTTAGGGAGACGGCACTTGGTAACAAGTGTCGTCCACCCGACAGATGCGTTATACGTTGAAGCAGCGGAAGTGGTTAATACGCTGTGGCCAAAAGGCAACGAGAGTTGGAAAGAGGTTGGACAGTACTTTTTCGTGATCGCCGTACTCTCCGCACTATAGTGGGCATCTAAGCTGACATTTTACGTAACATACGGAACAGGGTAAGCCTGTATCATTCCCTTTGGGAAAGCCTTTGTGGCCGATAGTGATGCAGGTATAGGAGGTCGGAAAAAGCGAAAGCTACATTGTAATGATGCAGATACAGACCTATGTCTGATCACGAAAGTGAGCCCACTTCCGACTGGTCTCCCATTGCGAGAGAATTTGAAGAACTTAATTCAAGGAGAAAAGCAAATGGTGATCTCGAAAGAGATTAGTGCATCTTCTGACGGCGCTCAATGGCAGTCCATCGACTGGAAATCCGTTGAAGCACACGTATTGAAGCTTCAAATGCGTATCGCAAAAGCAACTAGAGAAAAGAAATACAGTAAGGTGAAGTCCTTACAGTGGCTCTTGACTCATTCTCGCTCAGCCAAGCTTCTTGCGGTTAAGCGAGTCTCTCAGAATAAAGGCAGTAAAACGTCTGGAATAGACGGTGTCACCTGGAACACAGATGTACGCCGTATGAAAGCAGTCAATCAACTGAGCCGCAAGGCTTACTCTGCAAAACCACTCAAACGTATCTACATTCCCAAAAAGAACGGTAAGCTCAGGCCATTGGGTATTCCATGCATGATTGATAGAGCGCAACAAGCCCTCCACCTTCTAGCATTAGAACCAGTGTCCGAAACGCTTGCCGACCTCAATAGCTATGGGTTTAGGACAAATCGCAGCACGGCTGACGCCGTCAGTCAGTGTTTCAAATGTTTGGCTCTAAAGCGATCAGCGAAATGGATTCTTGAGGGAGATATTAAGGCTTGCTTCGATAAAATCGGGCATCAATGGCTTATGGACAATATCACGGTAGATAAACGTATGTTAGAACAATGGTTAAAGTCTGGCTATGTGGATAAGGGTCTGTTCTATGATACCGATGAGGGTACACCTCAAGGTGGAATAATCTCTCCAACCTTGATGCTAATGACTCTCGCGGGAATAGAGCAACAAATAAAATCTACAGCCCTGAAAAAGGGGGCTAGAGCCAACTTTATCGGTTACGCGGATGATTTCGTGGTTACTTGCTCTTCAAAGGAAGTGCTAGTGAACGACATCAAACCGTTGATTGCTGGCTTTTTGGCAGAAAGAGGGTTAGCCCTCTCCGAAGAGAAAACGAAGATCACTCATATTGATGATGGCTTTGACTTTCTAGGCTTCAATCACAGGAAGTACAAAGGGAAATTGCTCATCAAGCCGAGCAAATCCAACACGTTGTTATTCTTGAGAAATCTACGAGAACTCATTAAAAAGCACGCAACCATCCCTGTTAACGATCTTATCAAGTTGATAAATCCGAAACTCAGGGGATGGGCGAATTACTATCGCCACTGTGTTGCTAAACAAATATTCGGGTATGTCGGCCACAAACTATTCCAAGCGCTATGGCACTGGGCAGTTAGACGTCATCCAACCAAGTCCAAAGACTGGGTTGTTCATAAGTACTTCCTCAATCGTAAAGGCCAGTGGCAATTTCACGGTTGGCAGAAAATCATGAACATGGACTGTCACTTCAATCTGTTCCAAATAGCGAAAGTGCCTATCGAAAG
Organism: Vibrio sp. SG41-7; assembly: GCF_014164465.1. NCBI lineage: Bacteria > Pseudomonadati > Pseudomonadota > Gammaproteobacteria > Vibrionales > Vibrionaceae > Vibrio > Vibrio sp. SG41-7. The sequence continues at coordinate 3,726 of NZ_JACJFF010000065.1, forward strand.
ACACGTGAAAATTAGGAGTGCTGCGACCCCTTTTGACCCTCAATACCAAGAATACTTGGCGAAGAGAAAACCCAAAAGGCTAGCTCGTAACTCTTGGAACGAACCTGCTTCGACTGCTTTATAAGTTGCTGGGTATCAATGATGCCTTAGTGGAGGCTTGAGCCGTATGCAGTGAAAGTTGCACGTACGGTTCTTAGAGGGGCGACACTTGGTAACAAGTGTCGTCTACTCGACAAAAATGTGTTAAAGGGTAGTCTCCTACCCTGTTTCAATCAGCGGCCATAAGCCGCTTTTTTAAATCCAGCCTCGCTCAGAAAAAGACACCACACACTCAAATGAAACCACAAAGTGGTCCAGTACTCGGATATCAACCAATGCCAACGCATCCGTCAGTTGACGGGTAATGCGTCGGTCAGCTTGACTTGGGGTGGCGTCGCCACTTGGGTGGTTATGATAGAGAATAACCGCACTCGCGTTCGCGGCCAGCGACGCTTTCACGACTTCACGCGGATAGACCGAAGCGGCATTAACGGTACCGTAGAACATCTCTTTGGTGCGCAACACTCGATGTTGATTATCGAGGAAGATAATCCCAAACACTTCAGACTCACAAGCGGCCAAGGACGTTTGGCAGAACGATTTCACCAATTCAGGCGAGGTTAATGGCGTTTGTTCTGAAATAAACAGTTTGGATTTGAGAATGCTTGCGGCCTGGTCAAGGGTGCCCTTTTCTTCTGATGTGAATAACGAAACATTTGAGTATTGAACAAGTGCTGACATGGTATTTCCTTTCGGTCTTGGCGAGCGTCTGACTGTCCGTACCCAGTTGCAGGTTCTGCAGCGGGGCGCGCAGCGGCGAAGCCTCCCTTGCGTGAGGGTTCTCAAATGGGACGGTTTAAAGGAAGTCGCGACAACAAGCCAAAAGGACAGCCTAAGCCAATATCTCAACCCAAAGTACGTCGCCCAGATAGAAATGTCCCTTCCCCACCAAGAGAGCGCCCTGCTGGTTACTCGACTTGCGCCACTCGATAACCTTGGCTACTTAGGACAAGACCGAACAGGGCGTTGCTCGTCTAAAAACACGAACCGCTTGAATACCGCAAACAGTTGGAATATCGAAACAAAATTCAGACAGATTGATGATCTGATGAGTATTTGAGCCGTCACGCATCTGCCGACTTTAGTCGTCATACAGACAAGAGAGTAAAGCCTTAGCCGACGTGCGATGCTCAGAGGTTGTTCCTATCGTCCTTTCTGCTTTCTTTGCGTAGCCGTAGTCTTCTCGCATCTGTTTAATGGTGGTAGTCAGGTCACACACACTGATACTCACCCCCTTGCCTCGGTTGCCTTGCTCTAGTATTAAGGCGTCGGTATACCCAAACTCATTCACCAAAATTTCATGAACCTTGACGGCCTTTACGGTGGAATCAAAGTCGGTCGAATTCACCCAAATCACGTGCATGGAATGTCAGCGGATACTGTAGAACGCACTTTCATGTGACCCCCTAAGCGCCAAAACGCACATCAAAACAAAACCCTGAGCACTTAAACGTCCCCTCTCCCGTTGTCACAAAGCGCAACGCGGGAAACACAGAACCGTAAGTGGTGTAAAGAATGATGTGATCCACTCGCTCGTGAAGAAACCATTCACCAAAGCCAGCACCATTTAATTCGATGAAAAAATCACGGATTTCATGGAAAGCAAAACGACGCGATCCCAATAGCGGAAACTGCTGCTTGATAGCTTCAACGAACCCTTGGTCTTTTAACGCTGCGATATCAGCCTGCTGCTCTGGCGACTGGCGACGACTGAACATTTTCAAACGCTGGATTTTGGAAACCCAATCAGACTTTCTTTTCGCCTCATCACGACACTTTTTGACTTGAGAGCGCAACTTCAATACCGCCAAAGGACTAGAGACATCATTTTTTGGTGAGCTTTCGTGCCCCAGCGGCGAAACGCTGGTCGATGAATTTGAATTAGAGAGAGTTGGGGTTGAGTTTTGTTGCGCCATGAGAGTTTCCTTTCTGTTTGAGTATCACTTTTCGGAGCCGCTTGGCTGTCCGCTCTCTCAACATCGTTCTGCTTTGCAAGGGCGCGCAGCGGCGAAGCCTCCCTTGTAAAGCAGGTTGTGGGGAGAAACGGTTAACAGCCTGCATGCCCGAAAATGATGCGAGTGAAAGAAAATTGGCGCATAAGAAAACAAGCCCTTACACGAACTTATTCGAAGACAGAGAGAACAACGAGGAGGAAACGACAAGGCGCTATGACTCTTAGGACAATAACGGGGTTCAAACAAGGCCTAGCTGCAGGGGAACCAAGGCAACGATAAGAGTCATGATTAAAGACACGTTTAAAGTGTTAGTCTTTACAAGGAGAGAAGGCCCAGAACAGGTAATAAGACGCTTCAAGTGTCATGTTCATCCGTGCTAGAAGTTAAGTCCAAACTAAGGCTCTATGAAATGTCTTAAAATAGATACAGAGCCTTAAAAGCAAATATGTATTACATAGGTAATACATATTCAATTCATTTTATTAATCAACTCAACGAGCTCTTCATCATCTATCTTGTCTCGATATAAAGCCAAAGCTCGGTACAGTTTCGCTGCAGACACATTTCTCTCTGTCTGCTCTTGCAGATTTGCTACCCAATCGGTTATCCGTTCTTTATCAGTAAGTGACATTCTAAGAGTCAGAGGAGGCACCATATAAGATGTCGTCACTTTCTTTTTGACAGTCGTAATTCCAGTCGACTTACTTGAACCTTCGTTCTTGTCAGTAGAGATAGCTGTTATAGCTCCTCGTTTTTTCAACTTGCTCATATGTATTACCTATGTATTACATCAAATTCAAAAGAAACGCAGCCAGTTTTCGGTAATCGTTATTAACAAGAGATCCCGATTTATAAAAGCGCACAGGAGAGGAAACGGCATTAGCTTGTCCAACATGCTCAGAACGACGGACAGATACTGGTAGCAATTTATCTTGTACTACCTCCAATTCCTCATCAATGAACTCATTAATAATAGTGTTTCTTGAGTCGACCTCGTTCCTCAAGATCAGATAATTGCCTTCATCCTCCTTAATTTCATAGACAGCTTCGAGTAAAGAGCTAATGCCGTCTAATGAAAATGCACCTGAATCTACAGGGATCAAGATAAGGTCTGAAGCCTGGATTGCGTTAAGAGTCGTTAGGGATAAGTTTGGTGGAGTATCAAGAAGAATGAAATCATAGGTATCACCTAACTTCGCTAATTGCTTTTCTAAAATTCGTTCACGATTAATCTTTGTCAGTGATGTTTCGATGACACGTGACAACTGAACATCAGCGGGAACGACATAGAGGTTTTCAATAGAGTTCCCATTAATCTGTGCAGGTTGAATTAAATCGACAATGGACACAACTTTAGGCTTATCAAACAAAGCAGCCACCGTCTCTTCAAACTTAAAATCACGTTGTCCGGTTAACGTTTTAGAGCAGTTCCCTTGAGGATCGAGGTCAATAACTAACACTTTTCGTTTTCGTGCAAGCTCAGCCCCTAAATTGACAAGAGTCGTGGTTTTTCCAACGCCACCTTTTTGGTTCGCCGCGCTGATGATCTTAGTTTTCATAATAAACACCTCATGTATTACATGTGTAATACACAATAAAAAACAAAAAGCACACTGTCAATGTATTACATATGTAATACACTTTTCCTATCAACACTTAAAGTTATTCCCCCGTTACCAGTCGATGATGTCAAGACACTAAAAATCCTAAAGAAAGTGACACCAGCCGCGAGATCACTATCCGTATGAATCAAGTTATTAGGCTCCTCACCAACCAAAACTTCTTGGTTAAGTTAATCCCAACACTAGAATCAAAGTCAGTTCTGAAATTGAAAATATTGTGACTACGACGGGGGACACTGTTTAAGCATGAATCGAATTCATCAAGTCCCGACGCGCCATCGATATTTGGAGCTATCTGACTCACACCAGAAAGACGCGAATTTAAACCCAAAGAATGGCTAAGTTTTGCCTACTGGCGTGATGAGCAGCGCCAACTGGTTGAACGCCACGACAAGATTGAGTCACCCACTGGGCAGAGTCATGGAAGTGAAATCCCACTGTTCATTGCGGCTGTTTGTAGAAAGGTGTTCCCAAAAGAAAATACCCATAATGAATGAGAAGCCCATTGAGTCTGCTACTCTTAACACGACATCGCCCTGATCTAATAACTCGCCCATCGCTTGTTGGTAAGCTTCTTCGACGATGGTTTGTTCCCAAATACGCTCGTATTCGGGTAAAACTTGTTGTCTAGAGATGGTCGACACCCTGAAGCTTAATGCGCCCTCGATACGATGTCGTCGGCTGGTGATCAGTTTAACCTCCGTCCATGAAAGTACTGGTTTGGCGAGGCGCCTAGATTGGCGTTCCTTTTTCTTTTTCGCCATACTCGAGTCTTAACGGATGTAGACCATCAGCTTATCAGAGGTGGCACAGACGCTTGACTGTTTGCTCATACAAAAATCAACATAAACCTTGCTCCGCGCGCATCACAAACAAGATGTACACCTTGTCCCCGTCTTGCTTGCAAAAAACACGACAAGGGTTGACCACAACTTCTCGGTAATTGAGGTGTTCAACTTTGTCGAAAATATTTTGAATCATCTGCTTGGCCGCAACCAGATATTCAAGGGCAATGTATTTCGCGATATCCTTGAGGTCCGATCACGCGGCTCACTCCAAATCACTTCAGCCATTTTGACATCTTGTCCTTAGCTTCATCCTGACTCAAGGACTTGCCTTGTGAAATGGCGCGCTCACCACATGCGATCCCTTCAAAGATAACCAAACGGTTTTGCATAAAATGATAGTCGTCCACATCAACCAAATACGCAGAAGGTTTACCGTGTTAGGTGATTAGCACAGGTTCTTTGGTGTCGTGTAAGTCCGCTAGGATTTGGGACGCTTGACGCTTGAGGGAAGTAACGATCTCGACTTTCATAAGAGTAACTCCAAAATAAGAGTAATAAAGTGATACTGTCGTATCACTTTCAAGGTGCCAGGTTTAGCGCAGAGATATTGAGCGTTAAGAATCACTCTTAAGTCATGCTTCTTATGAGTAGGAAACTCACTCAACAACACACAAACAGCAAATGGCGTCACTTGGGTTTCGGCCTTAGAGCCTTGCTATTCTTGTGATAAGATACCCTCACCAGAAAATAATCGATGTGAACAATGTCAGAACATTCATACCATCAACTTCTTAAGTCGACCTTCGAAAACACTCTTCTTCACCTTTACTTCAAAGTAAAAACTTCCAGTCACTTTGTTAAAGAAGAGCAACGAAACAAGATCATCATTGACTTCTTAAAGCCAAAAATCAAACGAGCTCGATATAGCCTTATCAAGAAAAAGCTTAAAACTGTTTGTTTGATGAAGAGTAAATTTGGCTCAATCGAAAAACACTTAGAAAGCGTTTTATCTCAATATTCAGCGATAGAGAGCAAAAACGACGTTGATAAGCTTTATGCCTTGTTAGAACGCTTTGAGAAGAGCGGATTAGAAACAAAACTTATTGAAGAGACCCCTAAGCAGGAAATGGACGTTGTTTATATCGACAGAGCACATATTGATCATTGCTTCGATAATGAAAACCGTCAGATTGCACCCATTTCGCTGTTTATACATACGAATGAATTAGACAGATTCACTAAGAGCTTAGCAACCCAACCTTATTTCACATATGAGTTGTGCCAAGCAAATGAAGAGTTGAATAACTATCATTACAAAGTCCACCCAATTAGCTAACCATACTGCTTATCACACACTGTTTAGCCTTAACTGGTCCAAGACTCTTGTGAGTGCTTACCTGTACTTTTCCATCAATTGTCTATCCTGTACCTTAGTAATTGTCCCACAGCTATATGAAGCGCCAACTAACACAACCAAATCTAAAACGTTGGGCACTTCCAGCCCAAATCAAGATGTGTTGTACGCGATTTACCAAGCGGTACTACCGTCCTTTTTTCATCACAATCAAGGCCAATCTTTTGATCTTCTAACAGTAAGCTGATCAGATATAAGCCTAACGCTGAATGATCTTGGCCATTCGTCTTCACCGCTACGGCTTCAACAATGAATTCAATTCCTGTTGACAGTGTCTCTTTATCTTTAAAAGACATAACTCCTCCCTTAAGTTACTGTGTAAATATACAGCAATATGGAGCGGGTGAATCCATATTTAAACAAATTGAGACATCAATCACATTGAACAGGGTCATGTCGACTCACCCTTAGAACACATTTCATGTCTTTAAAAAGGAGCTCGCGGACAAAAAGTAAGAGAGGAGATGATCGGGTGTCCAATAAATGCAACCTAGTCTCAACTCCATAATTGAATTTACTAAGGGACCTCGTTTTTAGTCGATAGTTACTCATTATTATTTAACTCAAGGAAAAGCCGACTCAAGCACCGCCTTCTTTTTCCCTACTTCATACTCCGCCCTCTCTAACGTTATAGGGGCAGATATCTGATGAACAGCATAATTACCACGAGGCTCTGGCCCATTTCGCCTACTTTCGGATAAAGCAGACTTGACCCATTCAAACAGATAGACGTAACGACTGACGGTCTGGCGACACAAGTTCGCCTTACGCGCCACCAAACCAATCGTGAGCTCCTGATTTTTGCGTAACAGAAACAGACAGGCGCGGATAATTCGGCGAGTGGTCTTCGTCCGACGAAGGTTATGAGTTCTTCTGGCCGCTCTACGCTGCCTTTCCTGTAAACTTAATCCACTATCCAACCTCATCACACCTCGCTGGCAGTCTGACCGAGCACAATATTTATCCCAGGTCCAACGAGAGACGCTTTTTACCACCGCTAACACCTCACTGCATGGCAAAGACGGCTTACCCACCAAATTGGCATTATTAATATGTGCAAAGCTCTCTACACGGCCTTTAAAATTCGTATAGCTGCCCTTTTCCCTTTCTTCGTCGACGATGTCATAAGCGAACCGGCGAGTACATTCAAACAAAGTACAATTCCGGGAATAAGAAACGTCACTCTCTTGACGAAGCCACGGCCGCGTACTCTCCAGTTCAAGCGAATCCGCTAACTCGTTAAGTTCATAGACACTGCGGTGAAGTTCGGTTGTCTGCCACCAAGGATGAAAGGGCGTTTTGGCAACAGGCCCTGAATAACTCAAGTCCGCCTCCAATCGCAAGGCTAACGCGCGATAAATGGCTTTGAGGTACTGAATGGGTTTGGAGCGAGCCTGATCACTGGTGCAAACCGGTACAATGGCATAAAAAAGGTGGGCTTTATTACTGGTACGGTTTCGGACAATCATATTGGGGGGCGGCAACCCTTCATCTTGCCAAATGTAGGGATTGGGGAAAGCTCGGTGTTCATGATCAATATCGAAAACCATCCACGCCTGCATCTCTTTTCGATTGACCTGCATATAGGGCCATCTGACGGCGTAGTTTCGAGGTCGAATTAGCATCGCGGTTTTGTTGTCACTGCACCTCGACAAATAAGGCGCTTCCTCAAGCAGCCGGCTCAAACACGACATAGACGAAGACGCAGCGTATTCAGAATGAGCCGTCATCGGCTCGCCCTCACCGCCCCTTGTCCACGTTGACTTCCAGACTCGCTCTGGATAAACACCCTTTCCAAGGCCTCGTACGTTACGACCGAGTTGACGCTCTTAGTGGCGCCCAATAAGCCTGTCGAACCTGATGAATCCTTTCCATTCAGGCGTTCAATTGCTAAGTATTCGTCATTTCCCCTCACCCCGCTTTTCACATAACAGCGGAATTCATCACGCCATTGGTCTTCGCTCACTACCGCTAGATAGAAGACCGCTTGTTGGCTTGTTTGAAGAAGCACCTTACCGCCTATGACCACCCACTCATGATTATTCATCACGTTTTCCTTGGCTAACAGGCTCTCCTTTGGGAGCAGCCAATGACGTTACTCAGGCTAAGGACAACGCGTTAAAGCCAACGCTGTCTGATTCTTTGCATTCGCTTTTCAAGGCCGAATAAACGAATTCGCAGCCGTACTTGTTCAAACACCCGACTCGAATGCCTTAATTGATACGTTAACCTCATCCACTCAACCAATAATGACGAAAGTTGACGGTCACATAACTCGCGTCGGATGCGCCTGATATAGCGAAGGCCTCTTCGCTTATCTTCTTCTGTTAATCCATGACCAGACCTTTCAGAAGATGGCTTATGATCCGGAGCAATGAGCATCACCCCTCCGAATGAATACTTGAAACTGATATACCACTAGCGCCCACCTTTCCGCCCTATCGCTTTGAGCAGACCAACACCTTGATTCAGTTTTTCCAAACTATTGAGGAGCAAAACCTGACCGCTGATATTCGCGTGTACGGTCTGAACAATCTCATATTTCTGTGCCCGAGTAAGCCTAGGCTTTCCTGCATACTCCAAAGCCATTCGAGACAACTCACCCGAATGGGTCGAGCTCTCTAGTGCGCACAAAACAAAGGCATCATCCGTAGTGTTGGGCGGTATATAAGCGGTGACCACACCCAGTCCAAGAAGTAAGCTGTTTACAATGATGTGATTACCGCTCACTTTGGCGAGAGTGATGGCTTCAACACAACTCAGGACATGAGGCTGCTCAGGATTAAGTTTATTCCGCAGCATGGTCGGACTCATCCCTATAACCTCTGCCAGCCTAGCCATATTCTCTGACCTAGCGAACACGCAACACGCCTCATTAAAGGCCCCTTGTTTTGTGCGAGAAAATTCGCCTATTGAGTCAATTCCGTTCATAACCAATACTCAATTGAACAAAGACGAGATGACAACGAAACTCCAACCAAGAATGTTAGCCCCAACGGACAAAGCTCTTTGGTTAAAATTATGAAAGATAAACGCATGGCTATTTACCCCATTCTCTCCAACGTTTCACGCGTTGCCATTTCTAGCAACATGACCATATTGATGAGAGGGGTTTCTTTACCTTTTGCTTTAGTTTTAATAGGTAAGCGACCATCAGCTACCCAATCCATGATGGTGCGTTTCGGCATTCCAGAGAACTGAGAGTATTGGTCGTACGTCATGAAAGGCGTATTTAGGACTACTTGATATGAGAGCATAGTGATATCCTATTCTGTTATTGAATGTTTAATTTCGGAATGACGAGTTGCACCCCACCATTTCGAACTCAATTGCGATTATTGATCACATATGAATAACAAGCAACTTAAAATAGACCAAATATCGTATTTGGGAGGTAGAGATATTATCAAGAAGTTGATAGATATCACGAATTCAGACCGCCAACAGGACGTAGCAGACGTATTTGGCATCCCAAAATCAACAATCGCGACTTGGCGACAGAGAAACCTTACTCCCTTTGAAATTGCAGTAAGGACTCATTTGAGCACTGGAGTCTCACTTGAATGGTTACTTCTAGATAAAGGCGAACCGTACCCTAAAACACCAACCCAAAAGCATATTAATAAGAAGAACGAATCGAAAACTCTTTTCGATATCGACTGTTTCTCTATTGACGACGGTAAATTGGTTGGGAAAGGGATACTTGCATTCGATAAAGCTCTTCTAGACGAGTTAGGTGTAAGTAATGTAATAGCAATCAAAGATGGAACTACTACGTTCCTTATAAATAAAGAATCTCACCATGCAGTAAGCGGTACATACCTAGTTGATATGGACGGCCTACTCTCGCTAAACGACATCCAGCGCTTACCAGGCAAAAAACTAGCAATCAGCTTTAACGGTTCGACTCTAACCGTCGAAGAAGATGAAGTAAGGGTTGTAGGTAGAGTTGCGTTAGTGATGGAAAAGCGTTAACTGTTACACTCATCTGTTTGAGAGCACTGCAGTTAATTTGATTAATAGCGTCACCGATACTTAACGAGCCTATTATCACCCTACCCTCGTGAGAAGTTGCACTTGCAAACTAAAAAAGGCTGCCTTATGGCAGCCTTCTTCTTTGGCTCAATGTTGATCGTTGTGCAATCTCTAAGTAGTCCTGAAACATTTTTGGACAATAATGAGCTAGCCAACCTGCTAATCTATAAGATCAAGCCGACAATACGGACTGTAAGTTTCTGGCCTAACTGATTTATAAATTATCACCTCTACATTAAAACAACCCAAACACATTATTTTTCCCATCTTGTTCAAGGCCTTTGATCTGATGGTGCTTTGGTTCTCCACCAAACAATAAAATATACAACTTCCGGTCTTGATACGTCCCCACTACATAATGGTCTTTTTGTATCACGTACTCGATAGTTTCGGCTTCTTCATCAGTACACAGATATTTAATATCAACTAGCTTCACCCACTTCAAGCCGATCACATTTTCAGCTTCTATAAACCCACCAAATGGTGCCGTAAAGCGATTACCTAGTTTCAAAACCGCGTCAATCTCACCTTGGTTCTTCTTACTTACTCCAATTGGACCATCACTGTTGATTTTGAAATGACTGTAGCCAGCAGTCACATGAATTGATTGATACATAGCAATAACCTATTAGCTTTCTTAGCACTTTGAGAGAGGAGCCTAACCTGTGCTTTTTGTCCGATATAAAACATTGTTCTACGTTTCAGCTCTAATTATACTGTTTTTATATACAGTAGTCTTAGGCTTTATTATGTCTATCCGCAATTTAAAAGATGGTTCTACCAAACCTTGGCTCTGCGAATGTTACCCAAATGGGCGAACGGGGAAGCGTGTTCGTAAAAAGTTTACGACTAAGGGAGAAGCAAAAGCTTTTGAGCTTCACACGTTGAAGGAGATTGACGATAAGCCATGGATGGGAAGTAAACCCGATCACCGTAGAATGAGCGAACTGTTAGACACTTGGTGGAACATACACGGTCATACGTTGAAATCAGGTAAACAAGCTCGGGATCTAATAGCCAAAACAATTGAAGGATTAGGTAACCCGATTGCCTACCACCTTAAAGAACGAGACTACTTGGACTATCGTGCAGCGCGAATACCCTACCGTGGCAAAAATAAATCTGTTGAGGTTTCACCAACAACACATAACATGGAATTGATTTATCTAAAGGGAATGTTCAAGAAACTAATCAAGTACAATCAATGGATATACCCCAACCCGATTGAAGCTATCGATACAATCAAAACTAGCGAGAAGAACCTGGCATATCTAACCAAGCCACAAATTGAAGAGTTCTTAGTTAACTTAAAGAATTGCAACCGAGTCATTACAGTCTCGATTCCACAGCTCATTGTAATTTCTAAGATTTGCTTAGCCACCGGTGCCCGTATAAGTGAAGCTCTAACTCTTACCCGTTCACAGGTAGCTGAATTTAAACTGACTTACACCGAGACAAAAGGTAAGAGGAATCGAAGTGTGCCCATCTCACCAGCTTTATATCAAGAGATCTTAGATATCGCCGTGAGCGACCATGAAATTTTTAACACGAGTTACAAGGACGCCTGGCGCTACATTAAAAGAGCTTTACCAGAGCACGTTCCGAGTGGGCAAGCGACGCATGTTCTACGGCATACCTTTGCTTCGCATTTTATGATGAACAAAGGGGATATCTTGGTGTTACAGCGTATTCTTGGGCATACTAAGATTGAGCAGACAATGGCGTATTCTCATTTTGCTCCAGAACATTTGATACAAGCTGTACACCTCAATCCATTAGAGAATTAATGGCGACAAAGTGGCGGCAGACACTGTAATCGACCGTTATTTAGCGGTTTTATTCGTAAAAAAGGCGACAGTTTTCACTGTCGCCTTTTGCTATTTAGAGCCTAATTTTTTCTATTCCCAATCAAGGATAACCTTGCCAGAAAGCCCACTACGCATAGCATCGAAGCCAGCTTGGAAATCATCAATTTTAAAGTGATGAGTAATGATTGGTGATAGGTCTAACCCTGATTGAATCAAACTTGCCACCATATACAAAAATAAAAATAACCATTAAATATCAATAGATTATGATGATTATCAATTAAAAATGGCTACAGAATAGCGACAAAAAAGGCAACAGTTTTACCTGTTGCCTTCTGATATTCAAAACCGGTAGTAACTTACTCCCAGTCTAAAATCACCTTACCAGACATACCAGAACGCATCATGTCGAAGCCTTTCTGGAAGTCGTCCACTTTGTAGTGGTGAGTAATGATTGGTGTTAGATCTAGGCCAGATTGAATCAAAGAAGCCATCTTGTACCAAGTTTCGAACATCTCACGACCGTAGATACCTTTGATAACCAAGCCTTTAAAGATGACTTGGTTCCAATCTACTGCCATATCTGATGGTGGAATACCTAGTAGAGAGATCTTACCGCCGTGGTTCATGTTAGTCAGCATGCTGTTGAACGCAGATGGGTTACCAGACATTTCTAGACCTACATCGAAGCCTTCTGTCATGCCAAGATCAGCCATTACGTCTTCAAGCTTCTCTTCCATCACGTTTACTGCGCGAGTTACACCCATTTGACGAGCAAGGTCTAGGCGGTATTCGTTTACATCAGTGATTACAACGTGACGAGCACCAACGTGCTTAGCAACAGCAGCAGCCATGATACCGATTGGACCAGCACCAGTGATTAGTACGTCTTCGCCTACTAGGTCGAAAGAAAGCGCTGTGTGTACTGCGTTACCAAACGGGTCAAAGATTGATGCTAGATCGTCAGAGATTTCTGCAGGGATCTTAAATGCGTTGAACGCAGGGATCACAAGGAACTCAGAGAACGCACCAGTGCGGTTTACGCCAACACCTGTTGTGTTACGACAAAGGTGAGTACGGCCGCCACGACAGTTACGACAGTGACCACATGTGATGTGACCTTCGCCAGATACACGGTCGCCGATTTCAAAACCACGAACTTCTTGGCCGATGCCAACAACTTCACCCACGTATTCGTGACCTACTACCATAGGTACTGGAATTGTGTTTTGTGACCACTCATCCCAGTTGTAGATATGTACGTCAGTACCACAAATTGCAGTTTTCTTAATACGGATAAGAAGATCATTATGACCCATTTCAGGTTTTTCAACCTCGGTCATCCAGATGCCTTCTTCAGGCTTAAGCTTAGAAAGTGCTTTAATTTTCATAATGTTATCCAGTTCATCTCGCCTAACTGTAAGGCGAGAATCAAAAATCTATATGTTCTATTGGGTGTTGTTCTATCTAATCAAAGGATGCAAAAGGCACCCGTTTAAAATTAGATGATAGCCATGTCTTTACCAACTTGGATGAACGCATCGATTGCGCGATCCAGTTGCTCACGAGAGTGTGCAGCAGACATTTGCGTACGGATACGAGCTTGGCCTTTTGGTACTACAGGGAATGAGAAACCTACTACGTAGATACCTTTCTCTAGTGCGCGCTCTGCGAATTCAGCCGCTACTTTTGCATCACCCAGCATGATTGGGATGATTGCGTGGTCAGCACCACCCATAGTGAAACCAGCTGCTTCCATGCGAGTACGGAAGTGAGCAGAGTTTTCCCATAGTTGAGTACGTAGGTCGCCAGACTCCGCTAGAAGATCTAGAACGCGGATAGACGCAGATACGATTGCAGGTGCAACAGAGTTAGAGAATAGGTATGGACGAGAACGCTGACGTAACCAGTCGATCACTTCTTTCTTACCAGAAGTGTAACCGCCTGAAGCGCCACCCATTGCTTTACCAAGCGTACCTGTGATGATGTCGATACGGTCAACAACGTTGTGGAACTCGTGAGTACCCGCACCGTTTTCGCCCATGAAGCCAACTGCGTGAGAGTCATCAACCATCACTAGTGCGCCGTACTTGTCAGCAAGGTCACAGATAGCAGGAAGGTTAGCGACTACGCCGTCCATAGAGAACACACCGTCAGTTACGATAAGCGTGTGACGAGCGCCCGCTTCTTTAGCTGCAATAAGTTGTTGCTCTAGCTCTTCCATGTTGTTGTTCGAGTAACGGAAGCGCATTGCTTTACATAGACGAACACCATCAATGATAGATGCGTGGTTTAGAGCATCAGAAATGATTGCGTCTTCTTTGCCTAGGATCGTTTCGAATAGGCCAGCGTTTGCATCAAAACAAGATGTGTAAAGGATAGTGTCTTCTTTACCAAGGAACGTAGATAGCTTTTGCTCTAGTTCTTTGTGAGAGTCTTGAGTACCACAGATGAAACGAACAGAAGCCATACCAAAACCGTGTTGATCCATACCGTCTTTAGCAGCTTCGATAAGGTCAGGGTGGTTAGCAAGGCCTAAGTAGTTGTTTGCACAGAAGTTTAGTACTTCTTCACCAGTCGAGATAGAAACTGCTGCTTTTTGAGCAGAAGTGATAATGCGCTCAGACTTGTAAAGACCTTCTTCTTTAACTTCTTCGATTTGAGTTTGAATCTGTTGGTAAAATGCAGAAGACATTGTCTATTCCTTCCTAATTATTATTCAGCAGCATCGCGCGCCGCATTATGTAGGGGATGTAAACGATTTCAATTCGATCATTTACACTGTAAAACTTATACCCCTATTCTAGTTGAACATCCCCTTCTCGATTATCCCTTTAGTTGGAAAAACATTAATGAATCACAGGCATGAATAATGATTCATCCCAGTGACACAGGGCACATAAACGCGTCTTACCTGTTCTTTTTAACGTCAAATCCCCCTCCGTTCATGTCTAATTTCGCTTTCATATCGAATATCAATTTTTCACCTCAGAACGATATAGTGATGATTCTCCGCTTCTCTCAGAATGTGCGACCGTTACGCCGCTATGCAAATGAGACAAGATGAGAAACAAGTACATGACCCTATCCGACCACACCATACAAGAAGCCTTCGAAAACGACTGGTACACCTGCTTTTATCAGCCAAAGGTTCAGCCTTGTGTCGAGAAGGTGACTGGAGTTGAAGCGCTGTTTCGTTTAGATATTCCAGAAGAAGGGATTTTCTCTCCGGGCGTGTTTATTGATCGCGCGTTTGCATTGGGTTATGAAGAAGAAATCTTTTTTAGTGTGCTTGAGCAATCTCTAACGGAGGTCAAATCGCTTTCCGTTCATCTAAGCTTGGCGGTAAACATCAGCAAGAAAGTTCTAGCAAACCCTGATAATGTCGAAAAGGTTCGTGAATTACTTTGGAATGCATCTTTCAAAGCAGAACAGCTTACCTTTGAGCTAAGTGAAAATGATCAGTTAGATGAGCAGCTTTGTGAGCAGATAAAGCGCTTTAAGTCTCTGGGCGTCAGAATCTCTATCGACGATTTTGGTATCGGTTATTCAGACATGAATAAGGTGATTAGCCTTAATGTCGATGAAGTGAAGTTCGATAAATCGATTGTGGATAGCATTGAGCCAGAAAGCTCCGACTTGGTTAAGCGCACTCTGGCGTACTGCAAAGAGTCTGGAATCGAAACCGTTGCGGAAGGCGTTGAAGACACAGATACACGTCAAATGATCCACCAGCTAGGGTTTGATCGCTATCAAGGCTTCTTGTACTCAAAACCTCTGCCTTTAACCGACCTAAGATTGGTCATGTAGAGCACTTTTACAGACTAGATCTTAAAACAAACTCGACACTTTTCTTATTCTGCTTAAGGTCGTGGTAACGGATATACTTAAAGTAAATATCGTGTTTATTTTGGATGTTCTGAGAAAAAGGATTTTTCACCACTTTCTTGATATCTGCCTTGAAAAACGGCATGCCGAGCTTGCTCATGTATGGCTCTAAGTAAAGATCATAGAGGAACTGGGACATTGCAGGATCAAGAGTCGGAAAGCGAAATTCAATGCCTGCCAAATTATCTGCCATGTAATCGAAGATCTTGCGTCGAATCACGATGCTAACCGCGCCAACACTGCAAAGCATCTTACTGAGGCCATCGTAAACCACATGACCAATAATGACTCCCTCGAACAAGAAGCAAAGCACCTGCATATCGTCTTTTTTCACGCCGAGATACTGAGCAACCTCGATAAAGTCTTTGCCATAAGTTTTGAGGTGCATCCCTTGAATCGACTTAAGCCTTTTCGCAGGAAGCAAACCCATGTTGTATGACTCTACGCTTGTGACCTCATAGTCGTAGCCAATATCGGCATTAGACGGACGTTCCATATTCTTTGTTGCGGCCTTGACTTGCACCATTTCTTCTACCGAAAAATCATAGTCGACCTGAAAGAAACTCGCGATACCAAGGCGACGAACAAAACTAGGTAGCGTCTTTGCCCTTTCCCACTGACTGACCATTACTTGATTAACACCAAAAAATGCTCGATGAGAATTGGAAAGCAATTCTGAAAATTCTTCCTGTGAAATGGACGCTGATTCACGAAGTCGTTTTAGCTCAATTGGGAAATTGTCTTTATTCATCTGTCACTTACCTAGCTTTTTAACTAGTGTAGTTTACTTATCTCTACTATGACATGATGCATTGGACATAACCTCGTTTAACCAAAACTCCCCCAGAACTGGTTGTATTTGTAGGCAGGTCGCTACAGATAAATGTTAAATCTCGTAGGCCCAGCACTCTTGTTGTATGTCGAGCAGCTCCGACTTACCGCTCTCTAGCTGATAGAGGTGGAACTGGCTTAAAGGGGGCGAATACACATGTAACGTAATGAGCGGCTCATCGCCAGCCTGTAGATTCGATATCTGATGGATATCATTATCTTTACTAACGGTCACACTGCCCTCTTGGAAATGAGTCGACTGAGAAGCAAAAATATGGCCATTAGCCGCTGTTTCAAACAGGGTTTCCGTTGCTTGCCCGTGTAAAACTTTTACGCCACAAGACGTATTTAAATGATCGTGTATTTTACTTCTTTGCCCATTTAGCCAACTCAAAATTAAAACTTCACAGTGGTCATTTTTGAAAAGCCTTTGTCGACAGTATGTTTCTTTATCAAAACTCGCCAACGACTTGATCTCTTCTTTACTCAGCTCGATGTTATCCAATATGAACCGAATGGAAGCCAGAGACATAGGTTTATTCGCCAGCTGTATTTGGTCCATAAACTCTTGGAAATTAAGCTCATAATCGTTATTAATTAACGCGGCTAACGCGGGAGATTGCGTTGGGGTGATATCAGTACGTTGCAAAATACTTACCTCTGACTATGTTTTTGCTCTTCCGAACTCGAAGTTAAAAGTTCTCTTGGAACGATGAAATATAGCTGATTCGATTCAGCACAAGTTGGGAGGATACTAACACCGTTTAAATTAAATTTAACAAGCAATCACAAGTATTTACATTCATATAACAAAAGCATCTAACAACCAATTTGAAGCAACGGAATCGCCATATTGACTTGAGATCTGAATAACTGAGTAATATGAAATAGGAACAACAAAAGAACGGCTTCCATCACGACTACTATTGCGCGTATCAATTAATGAAATTGATTCACAAATCAGAAGAGATCACTCACAATCAAGGTTATGGCCACCGTTGAAATCAGTCTAACTGGATACTTATGATTAACCCAAAACTCATCGCCCTACTTCCCGATCTCGCCTCGTTTATCTTAGTTGTGAATGAAGGTAGCTTTACCGCTGCAGCAAAGCAGTTAGGGGTGACACCCTCAGCGTTGAGTAAATTGATCACACGTCTAGAAAAAGCACTCTCAGTAAAGCTGTTTGAACGTACCACTCGTACATTGGTCATCACGCAAGCAGGCCAGTTGGTATACGACCAAAGCGTGGTCATGATTAATGCGGCGCAACAAGCGGTTGAGCTGTCTACCTCTGACCATACTGAACCTGCAGGCTCTATAACAGTAGCGGCGCCTGAGGCGTTCTTGAACTCAGTGCTACAGCCTTTTGTTGTTCCATTTTTAAATCAGTACCCTGAGATTCAACTCAAGTTAAGAGCCGCCGATGGCGACATCGACATATTGCGCCAAGGCATCGACATTGCTTTTCGCCTTACCGACAAACCTGACGAGAGTTTGGTTTTAAAAGAGCTAGGCAAGACGAACCTTGTACTTTGTGCAAGCCCTGGCTATTTGGAAGCCAAAGGAATTCCTCACCACCCTACCGAGCTTTCTGAGCACGACTGCTTATACCTTGCAGAAACAGATAAAGACCACATTTGGGACTTCCTTAAAGATGATGAGTTTTACACAGTACCCGTCAGCGGACGTTACGCTGTGAACCACTCTCAGATGCGATTGAAAGGCGTTAAAGAAGGTCTAGGCGTAGGTATTTTCCATGACTTCGTGATTCAAGATGCATTAGCTGAAGGTTCTGTAGTTCAAGTATTGGAAGATTGGACCATCAAGAGTAATTACCATGGCGCTATCGCGATGCAGTTTGCTCAAACCAAGTACATGCCTGCGCGATTGCGTGTGTTCATTGATTATGCGATGGAACACTTGGGTGACAAGCTGGCAGGAGAAATAAACTGATGTTGAAAGGAATACACCACGCCGCCATTATTTGCTCAGACTACGAAGTTTCTAAACGCTTTTATACGGAAGTTTTAAAGCTTGAAGTGATTGCTGAGAATTATCGTGAAGCGCGCCAGTCGTACAAACTTGACTTAGCACTGCCTAATGGCGCTCAAATAGAATTATTCAGCTTCCCTAACGCACCTGAAAGACCAAGCTTTCCGGAAGCTCAAGGGCTGAGACATTTGGCTTTTTGTGTTGATGACGTTCAAAATGCCAAAAGCTATTTGGAAGAACAAGGCATTGAAGTCGAACCGATTCGAGTTGATGAGTTTACGGGGAAATCATTTACGTTTTTCGCAGACCCAGACGGCCTACCGCTAGAACTTTATCAGATCTAAAGCTGTATCAGATCTAAAGCTTTATCAAATCTAGAGCTGAATCAAGTCTAAAGTCTTCCTCACAAAGGAATCGCCCATCTGATTAATAAAACGGACTTTCTCAAATCGAGAAAGTCCGTTTTCATGTCAATTAACTCAACGCGGTCTTGAATTTCTCAACGCGTGAAAACAGTAACCAATCCAATAGCATTGCAGTCACGAGCGTTGCACCCGCGAGTGGAAACAGTACCGAAATAACAACCACAGTCACTAAACCTGCTTTCCATAAGCCTGCATCGCCAAACTTCGGTGGCGTTCCCAGCTTTCTTTGGCCTGAAGGCCTACGCATCCACCACATTACTCCACCAGTCACTGACACCACAATGAATGCCAAACAGAACAACGCATTTAGAAGCTTGTTGATGATACTGATGTCACCTTGGTGTAGAGAAATACCAACAGCTAAAGTTTTGGCGAATAAATTGTAATCTTGCCACGTCACCTCTCCTAGAATGCGCCCTGAATATTGGTCAAGGTGAGTCGTGCGATCTTGGGTTGGGTCGATGATATCGCCACCCATGGTATTGGCAGCCACGGTGTAAACGCCCGTTTCTGAGCGCGGAAAATTGACTTTATATTGCGTAAAACCAAGAGATTGAGCTTTTGCTATCACATCATCAATCGAGAAATTACTCGCAGATAATACATGCTGAGAATGATCCTCACCCATCTTAGAATGATCATGAGCTTCAGACGCTTCTTCTACTTGGTGGACGTGTTCTGCTGGCTTATCTTGAGACAAAGGCAGTGGAGTTTGCTCTAGGTTCCAAGGCATTTCCTCTTCAGACCCGTGATTTAAAGAAGCATGCGTTTCGTTAGACAGAGGAATGTCGTCCCACATTTGAGCAGGAAACGTACTCCATGCTTGCACTAGCTTACCGCCCCAAAAGCCAGTCCATGATAATCCCGATAGAATAAATAACAGAAGAATGAATGACAGTGTTCCACCGATGTTCGCATGCAGATCACGCATTAAAATACGCGTTCCTGAACCAAATCGAAGCTTAAGAAAACCAGCGCGGCTCGCGTTATCTCTTGGTAGCCATAAGTAAATACCACTGATGAGCAACAGGATCGATAAGCTGATTGCAACCTCAATGAGGTAATCACCCCAATCGCCAATTAGTAATGTTCCGTGAATATCATTCGCGAGCTGATAAAGGCTATCGCTGCGTGGGATTTCTCCTACCACTTCGCCAGTGTATTGATTCACCGTAGCGAAAACGGACGTTCCGTCTTCAAGTGCCACCGAGAAACGGTTGGCGAGATCAGGGACTTTGCTCGGTACAAACTGTGTCACCGTACCTTGTGGGTATTGATGTTGTACGGCAGCTAATTGTTGTGACACCTTGATCGGTTCGCCCGATGCAACAATTTCAATCGCGTCTTGATGGAGAGCAAGTTCGATTTCATCGTCAAACAGCATCACCAAACCAGTAATACTCAACATCAACATGAATGGGATAACGAATAGCCCGGCATAGAAGTGCCAGCGCCAAGTGAGGAAGTAGAGAGTTTTATTGCGGTCTTTGCTTTTTATATTGGTTTTCGAACCGGTTGTTGCACTGCTTTTAGACTGCGAAGTTGCTTGTGCTTTCGCAGGGGTTTGAGATTCATTTCTCAACATTATTATTTCCTTTGACACACGCAAACATACCTTCTGAAAGATCAGAAAGTAATTTGAGCATGTTTAACTTTACTTAATACTTTATTTTTTAATTATTTTAGTGGGTTAGGTTTAAGCAATATCAAAGGGAGGGCCGCGCGGAGCTTGCCTCATATAGCGTTCGCTTAGAGCCAAAAAAGCGTAGCTGTCGGAGACAATAGAACTCAGTCGAGTTGTCAGTAGTGTAGTTGGAAGTTCGTCTTGGTGAAACGTGGAAAAATGGCTAAAGGGACACGGCTTTCCTTTGTGAGTATTGGGTTCGCCTTCTTCAATTTGAACCAGTTCAAAGCCGTTGACCGTACATAACGACGCCCATACTCCCGCACTATTACCATGAGCATTGATAACAGGCATTAATGTCACTAGCACCCAGCTTAATGCTGTAGCGAGTAACATGGAGAAATTGAACGAAGTTCGGCGCATTATTCCTAATCTTTATAAATTTTCCTTATTATGAGGCACTTGTTATATAGGTAAACGTAAAAATTAACATCAGGTTAGAAAATTGAAGCTAACGCACACTCTTTTTAGTTAAAAACTGGTTACAACGAAAGAGCCAAAAGAATGTTACGCACCTATTAGCAGTAACATGTCTAGATAGCAGTAACATGTCTAGAAAATAGCAGTAAACTGTTTATAAAAAAGACAATAAAAAACGCCGCCTTACAACTTCTTGATAAGAATGATGTAAGGCAGCGTTTTAGAAATCGAATCTTGAGGTTTTGCTCTTTGTTACGTATCTAGCAAACTCAATTGATTAGCAGATTAACCGAAGATCTTGCTCCAAATGCTTGGATTACGCTTCTCGTGATACTCTTCACGAAGGCCATCGATAGTACGAAGCTCTTGCTGTGCAGATTCAAATTCACCTTGGTCTAGCTTCTTCTCAATGCTATCAATCGATGCACTGATCTTTTTGAAACCTTCCATGAAGTGTTCTTCTTTCTCAATTGGGTAAACACCCGTTTTGAGCTCTGCAACTAGCGTGTCGATACGTACGATAGGCTTTTGCATCTCTTCAATGTTTTGAGCTTCTGCCGCTTGTTTGAACGCAAGCTTCATTTCTTGCATGTTTTTCTTAAGGTCAACATTAGCAAAAGCGTTGCCAGACAATAGCGAAGCAGCGATTAAGCCAGATAAAAGGATTGAGCGAGTTTTCATTGTTTCTCCAAGTGAAGCGATGTCTTTGAAGATAGCGCCATCGTTGTTGTGGCACTTCGACTTTATTATTTTCGGCTAGTGTATAGAAAAATCCGTCGGGCACAAAAATTGATTGTGTCGAAATGCAAACTAGCTAGCTAACCAATGACTAAAATGTAAAAAGTAACGGCTATTCCATCACTCAAATACCGAAAATTCAGCAATAGATTGGCGGCCACGCAATGCTAAAAATGCCAAAAATTGCTGTGGCGAATGAGTGACCACTTTACTCGAATCCACACCTACTTTGTCTAACAATACAGCGACTAAGTCCAAGCCACCGACATCTACGCAGAAATGCGCATCGCTACCTGTCGTAATAAACGCACCTTTCGCTTTCGCTATTCTTGCAATCTCATAACAGCGGTCAACACTGCCAACTCGGCTATTGCCTTTAAGCGTGGTGTTGTTAATTTCGATCGCAACGTTATGTTCCGCTGCACATTGAATCACAGCTTCAAAATCGAAATCAAAATTAGGGTTTCCTAAGTGACCAAGCGCATCAATTCGACCACCTTTAATCACATTCAACAATGCTTCTGTATGGGTAGCGACATCCGATGGACGAAATACTGGCTCATGAAAACTCGCGATCACCCAATCCAAGTTCTTATCCACACTCGGATGAATGTCGATTTCACCCTGTGTGTTCATGATGTTTGACTCGACACCTCGAATAATTGCGACATCTTCAATAAAACGAGGGAGCACACGCTGATTGCTGAAGAACCAATAGTGTGGCGCGCCCGGCATTGATTCTGAATGGTCAGTAGTACAAAACATGGCTAAACCGTTTTGCTTCGCCGATTTCGCGTTTTCGATCAGCGTGCTGTAAGCATGGCCACTTGCGTATGTGTGGGTGTGGGTATCTACTTTGAGTTCCATGAATCAATGCTCTCTTCGCTTAGTCAAAAAACGTTTTCCAGAAAGTAACTCTGAGCCTCTTTCTGGAAAGGAGTGCCCGCACCTTTTTCTGTAAAGGAGTGCTTCTGAAAAGGAATGCTTAATGGCAACAATTCGACCAGTTTATCAGCTGAAAGTGACAATTAGCACCTAAACATAAGGGTTTCTTGTAAGTTCATTTACACAGCACGATAATACGTGGCTAGCCAGACGACACTAACGCTTTTCTTATCTAAGTAAAATCGAACATACTCGGTAATTACGCCAATTTTTTGCAACCTACCCAAGTTCGTCAATACTTAAACCAGTCTACAAACTGGAGTGTTAGATGAGAAGAAGACGATATCCGCTGAGTATCCACATCACTAGCCTTTTCTTAATTTTGACCACTCTTGTCGGTACCGTACTGATTTCGATAAGTTATCGGCACTCTCAAGAACTGCTTTTAGGCACCGTGCGCGAAGTCAGTAATGAACATCGCGATAAGCTGGAATCGGTATTTAAACAAGCTATTGCCCCAGTCATCACAACCTTAAACGTGATGGCAGTGAGCCCGTTTGTTGCTCATCAAACCTCCTCCGTCGAAAAAGAATCTTGGCTTGCTTCGGTCGATATCATCTTCAAACAAAATACCAATTTAGTCGCTCTGTTCTATGGCTCTGAAGATGGCGATTTCAGAATCTTTCGTCCTCTGAGTTCCATTAAACAGAGAGCCGACAACAACGCTCCCGCCAAAGCGACCATGATGGTCAGCAGCACCAATCTAGATGGTGATAACTTTATTACCTTTCTCGATGGCGCACACCAAGTGATCAGTACCCGACAAGCCGAGAGTAAGTTCAACCCCACGACTCGACCTTGGTTTCGTAACGCAAAGCCTGACGGCTCAATACAACTCTCTGAGCCCTACCTGTTCTATTTCCTGCAAACCAATGGCATCACGCTTTCTAGACGTTCTTTGGATGGCAAGCATGTCGTTGGTGCCGACTTCACGTTGAAATCTCTCTCTTCCCAGATCAGTGAATTGGCCTACTCTCCACAAACCCGACTCGCTCTGTTCGATCAACATTTCAATCTTCTCGGCCAACATCAACTTGATCTATCGATTCCCAAGCTTACCTCCCAGCCTAACGACACAAGTAAAACTGAGAAAACGAATAACCAAACGACAGGGAAACTCTCTGGTAGTGAGCAAGACCAAAGCTTCTTTAATGTGCCCAAACGTGAACAGATGGAAGCATTGAAAGCATCCGTCATAGCACCACTTATCTCCGACGAGGAGAAATTAAACCTCAACCTAAAAAACGTTGAGTACAACTTAAACACTTGGGCATTAACGCTAACGCCTGTTGAGCTCACTCAGAATGTCACTTTATATTTGGCAGAGGCTACGCCACACAATGAGTTGCTCTCTGATCTTATCTCGATGCGTGACAAGCAAGTCGCCGTCGCGATTGGGATGTTGTTCATCTGCTTCGCTATCGTATGGTTTGTTGCTAATAGACTGTCTCAGCCACTCAATACACTGATGCAACTCACCGACAACATCGCACGATTTGACTTCAGGCGAACTCATTATCCCAAAAGCATGATTCAAGAAGTGGCTAACCTCGCCCACTCAATTGAGCTGATGGAACACACGCTTCATGATCTTATTACGCTACTTCGAGACACGGCAGGTAATCAGGAATTTTCGATCTTAGCCAAGAATATTGCTCATCAAAGCTATTTAATTACCAAAGCAGAAACCATCGTCCTCTTCACTCAATCAAAAGAGAAAGATGTGTTTGATACGGCCGCGAACCTCGCCATTCTTCCCTTTAAGGCCGACATCAATGACTTCATCAAGCACACCCCTTGGTTGCTGTGCCAGCTTAAATCTGGAGAAACCATCCACTTAAACCGAGAAGACAATGTTCTCAACTATTACCAAGATTCGATCTTCAATTCAGATCTGTACCTGTTTCCACTATTAAACCGTGAGAAGTTGTTGGTGGGTATCGTCGCAATTGGCTATGAAAGACCGATTACCAAGATGCAGGCAGACAAGCACGCCTTCTTACGAGAACTGCTCAGCTTTGCGGAAATAGCCAAAGACAACATCGACCAAATGCAGCAACAGAAAGACATGCTTAATGCCTTTATCGAGTTGATTGCATCAGCGATTGATACCAAATCACCTTACACGGGCGGGCACTGCCAACGAGTGCCTGAACTCACCAAATGGCTCACCCAAGCAACCATTGATGATGACCGTTATTACCCGCAATTCTCATTGGATAGTAAACAGTGGGAAGAGTTAATGCTCGCCGCTTGGCTTCATGACTGCGGCAAGGTAACCACACCCGAGTATGTCGTAGACAAAGCGACAAAACTTGAAACCATTTACGACCGAATCCACGAAGTGCGAATGCGTTTCGAACTGTTAAAACAACAGGCTGAAACGGACTACTGGAAAGCTATAGCGAACGGAGCGCTTCAAGAGGATCAGCTTAAGATCCTCGAACAAAGCTTGTCAGAATTGGATGAAGAATTTGCCTTTGTTGCTGAATGCAATCTTGGTGGAGAGTCGATGACGGACGAACAACTAGAACGCTTAGACCGAATAGCCAAGCGCCAATGGAAACGCACACTCGACGATCAGCTAGGGTTATCTTGGTCTGAAAAAGAGAGATTCAATGCACAACAAGACACGACAGAGAAGAGTGAAGCTGAACCAGCAAGAAAAGACCAAATACTACCGGTTATGGAGCCGCTACTTGCCGATAAGCCTGAGCATAAAATACCGTGGGACAATGGCTTTAGCCCTGCTGATGTATGGCAAGAAGCGTTTGTGCTTAAGCCAGGAGAGGTCAAATACAACCAAGGTGAACTGCACAACTTGAAAGTTCGTCGTGGCACGTTAAACGATGAAGAACGTTTCATGATCAACGATCATATTATTCAAACCTTCACCATGCTTAACAAGCTGCCTTATCCGTCTTACCTTCAGAACATTCCGGATATCGCCAGCGGACACCACGAGCGTATCGACGGTAAGGGCTACCCAAGAGGCTTAAGCGAAGACCAATTACCTTTACCGTCCAGAGCGATGGCCATTGCTGATGTCTTTGAAGCGCTCACCTCTAGTGATCGCCCGTATAAGAAAGGCAAACTCCTAAGCGAATCACTCAACATCATGACCGACATGGCCACCAGCGGTCATATCGATCCCAAGCTGTATTTGCTGTTCTTAGAAAACGAAATCTACGACAAATACGCTGAGCGATTCCTAGAGACTAAACAGCGTTGCGAGATTGAACCAAACGAACACATCGACCGAGTAAAAGAGTACATACGCTCATTATTTTAAGTTTGAGCTAACCATTTAGTCTTTAGTCTTTAATCTTTAATCTTTAGTCTTTAGTCTTTAGCCTTTAGCC
>NZ_JACJFF010000066.1:0-29369 GCF_014164465.1 Vibrio sp. SG41-7
GTTATAACTCGGCTATCAAGGTTATAACTCGGCTATCAAGGTTATAACTCGGCTATCAAAGTTATTGCTCAGCTTCTTCGATAAGCTCTTGAACTGGAGATGCTGGTTTGTTTTGAGCAAAACCACGTAGGCCAACAACGTGTACGTGTTCGTGATCTTTGAAGACCTTACGAACCAGTTTGTAGGTTGTACCTTTCTCTGGGCTAATGTTTTCAGGTGCTGCAATCAGAAGTTGCATACCCAAACGGTCACACAGTTCAAACAGCGTAGAGATCGACTTAGAATCCAAACGTGCTGCTTCATCAAGGAACAACAAACGACATGGAACGATGTCTTTACTGCGAAGTCGACGAGATTCCTCTTCCCAGCTCTGAATAACCATCAATAGGATTGACTGACCCGTACCGATCGCCTCACCGGTAGATAGTGCGCCCGATTCAGCTTGTAACCAACCATCTGAACCACGGTTAACTTCAACACTCAGCTCTAGGTAGTTACGGTAATCCAGTAGCTCTTCACCCAGAACTTGCGGAGAACGTTGACCCATATCGATATGCGGGTTCACTCGTTGGAACAACTTCGCCATCGCTTCTGAGAAGGTAAAGCGCGTTGATTCAAACAAGTCTTTATGTTGCTCTTGTTGAGTCGCTAGCCCTGATAGCAAGATCTCGTGGCTTTCACGGATCTTAACGTTCAGACGTACGCCTTTAACCTGACCAAAGTAAATGTTAGACAAACCTTGGTTCAGCATTCGAATACGGTTCTGCTCGCGCTGAATCGTTTTCTTAATGATGCTTGCTACCGACTCAGAGCTGATTGCCAGGCGATTTTCACGCTGCGTCAATTCTTCGGTTAGTCGAGCTAGCTCCACTTCCATCTCTTCGATTGCTTCAACCGGATCATCCGTGTGAATGATGTCTTGGCGAATACGTTCACGAAGGTGTTGGTAAACCGCAATGTAGAACAGAACTTTACGCTCTGGATGCGCGTTGTCTTCAGATAAACGCAGCGAATCACGCAGGTCGTCATTGTCGGCTACCGCCAGACGTAGCGCACCCAGTGACTTATCCGACATGGAGCGAAGCTCGCCTGCCGTTAGATAAGCCAGTTCACGTTTATGCAGACGACGTTCAACGTCATTCTCACGAGCTAAGCGAAGTACTGAACACCAGCCTGCTTTTGCTGCAACAACGAAGGTACGAAGCTCTGTGTACTCTTTCTGAACTTTCTTAAGACGCTTAGCCAAGGCTTTCATCTCAAGTTCAGTTGACGTAATGGTACGCTCGTATTCACTCTTACGACCACGTGAAGTATGCAAACGCTCATGCAGTTCGTCACGTCGACGTACAGCACGCTCTTCAGCGCCTTCATCAGCATTGACACCAAACTCTTGTAGCTCTTGCTTGAACTCTTGAACCGTTTCTTGCTTCGCTTGATGTGAGCTCTTCAGTGCTGCCAAAACTTGGTTGTATTGGTTCATCTGTTCGCGAGCTTGCTTCAAGCCATCACGGCCTTTAGTTCGAGCTTGTTCAGCTTGAACCAACTTCGCTTTTAATTGCTCGCTCAGTTCGCTGCTCTTGTTTAGAAGATCAACAGAATCCGCATAGGCAAAGTAGTGACGACGTTCAATCAAGTCAGACAGAGCAAACACTTTACCTTTCAGGCTTTGTAGAGCTTGGTCAGCTTGTTGGTATTGTGCTTCTAGTGTCTCGAACTGTTCAGGGTCTGCGTCTAGTGCAGAAACAATCTGCTCTAACGAAGCAAGTGCTTTGCCATGGTTGTTCAAGTACGACTTAGCTTCGCTCAAGCGCTCTAGTTGCGCTTCTAATTCAGCTAGGCGTTCAGCCAATGTTTCGTCTTCTAAAATACGAACCATTGGGGCTAATTTGTCTAGCGCACCCAACGCTTGTTTACTCTGTTGTAGCTGACTACGTTGCTGTTGCTCTTTAGAATTTAATTCAGCTAAAGAACGTACAATCTGGTTACGCTTGTCACGAATAGACACTAATGCCTGTTCAGGGTCAGCGTTAAACGCAACGTGTAGATGCTTAGCAACAAAGCTATTGAATGCTTGGTATAGGCGATTCAGCTTTTGTGCATCAAACGCCGCTTTCGCGTGGTTTTCCACAACAACATCACGCTCTTCACGCAATTTCTCTAATCGTTGTTCACGAGCCGCACGGCCAAACAGAGGGATCTCAGGGAAACGAGAGTAACGCATTTGGCGATCGTTCAGCTGAACACACACCGCGCCCTCTAACTCATCAGCATTGAATGAGCTGTCATCAAATGCATCGACATCGCCTTCAAGGATGTAAAGGTCATCTGGACAATCATCAAGATCCACCAGCTTCTCTTTAATACCATCAAGATCAGAGACCACAATCGCATGACGAGCAGGACCGTACATCGCACTGAAATACGGCGCATCACCAATGGTAATGTCATCGTAAATCTCAGAAAGCAGAACACCACCAAGCGTATCCGCTAAACCTTTCAAACGAGGATCGTTAGAGCCACCTGGAGAAGCTAAACGCTCAATCTCTTGCTCAAGTTCAGCTCGGCGCGTCGCCAATTGATCTTTAGCAACCGCTTGAGATTTCTCATCTTCAAGCACTTGCTGCATTTGAGTCATTACTGCTTGGCTATCTTCTAGCTCAGCATCTGTTTGATCTCTTAGGGCTTCAAGTGCGTCGTTCGCCGTGATCCACGCTGGAGCAATAGACTCAAGTTTTTGAATCTCTTGGTCGTGGTTTTGTTGCACACGACGTTGCTCACTCTTCGCTTCACGCAGCTCTTCTTGAGCGTACTCAAGAGACTCGATCTGCATTGCATGGCGTTCACGTTCTTCATCGAAAACCGCTTCGTCAGTCAGTGAGATGCTGTGTTGCTTTTGGTATTCAGTCGCAAGCTCTTTTGCTTGACGCTGCTGCGCCACATCACGAGCCATGTCGCGGTGCTGAGCACGCCACTGTTGTTCGTTTTCAACAACGTGTTTTGCGTTACGGCCTTTTTCTAAAGCTTGCTTAGCACTGTTAGATGCTTCTTTACGCTCAACGTCACCAACGATGCTTTTAACAAGAGCGAGCGCTTTGTCGAACTGCGCAGACGCAGCAGAAGACATGTCTAGTTTATGCTTAGTCGACAGTAACGTTTGAGTGCTTGATTCTTCTTGTGCTTTTAGCTCAGAAACCAGAGTGAATGCGCTTTCTGCAGTAATAGACTCATCACCAAGTAGCTGCTTAGTTTTCTCTAAGGCTTGAACCGCTTGCTGGTATTGAAGCGCACGAGTCTGCTGAACATCCAACGCTTGTTGGTAGTCAGCAAGCTGAGTTTTCAGGCTATCCACTTCTTCTTCAGTAATGGTTGCCTGCTCTTCAGCAAGAAGTACTCGCTCTTGAGCTTCTTCAACTACCATCATCTGTTCTTCTAGACGTTCATTAAGCTCTTCTAGATCTTCACTGTAGCGAGCAATTTTCTCTTGCTGACGAAGTGCAGTTTGAACCAATTGAAGATGATCCGAAGCCGCTTGATAATCTTGCTCTAGTGCCGATTCTTGATCGACCAACAGCTCAAGCTCTTCTTGAACGCGGTTCAACAAGTTGTTTTGATTAAGCAAGGTTTCACGTGAACCAAACAGTTCACCACGGAATTTCATAGTTTGATCAAGCTTGTTGCGACGATCGTTGGCATGGCGCATGTAATCTGCTGCCACGTAGTTCGTAGATTCAGTGATCAAGTGTTTGAACAAGTCACGATCCGACTGAGTCGTTTTGATCGCTTCTAGTGTCATACGGTTTTCGCGAAGTGCTGATTCCATGTCTTGGAATGCTTTCTTCACACCACCATTTTGTGGCAGAAGGTAATCACGCAGTGAACGCGTAATTGCACTTGAAATACCACCATAAAGCGATGCTTCAATCAGACGGTAGAACTTAGAACGGTCACTGCTGTTACGCAGTTTCTTCGGTACCACACCGTATTCAAACATCTGTGAGTGGTAATCAACAATCGAAGAAAACGCTTTAAAATGCGCGCCTTCGTATTGCGCTACCGCCGCTTTCACGTCATTCAACTGGCATACGCGAGCATGGCTGTCTGAAACGTTCTGAATCAAAACATCGGTTGGTTTCACATGGCTTGGGAGGCCTTGGATAACGAACGGTTTGATGTCGACTTTCTTATCACGACCCGCAACTTGCTGCAGTTTTACTGCGAACAATAGACGCTGATTACGAGAGTTCACAACATCTAGCGCGGCATAACATGCGCCCGGCTGAAGCTTACCGTAAAGGCCTTTATCACGAGATGACTGTGAACTGCCCGCTTCCGTTGTGTTACGGAAATGCAGAAGGCTTTGGTCAGGGATCAGTGCTGTGATGAATGCCGCCATTGTGGTCGACTTACCTGCACCGTTACCGCCAGAAAGCGTTGTAACCAATCCATCAATATCAAAAGTACGCGCAAAGAAGCCGTTCCAGTTGATCATGGTTAATGATTGATACTTACCTCTTTCAATCATGCTTCACCTTCTACTTTTGTTTGTTCGCCATCGTTTGACTCAAGGTCAAAGCCGGCTTGATCGTTAAAAATGTCTTGTTGACCGTTTTCATCTACGTCTAGTTCTAGTTCTAGTTCTAGTTCTGATACAGCTTCCGCTTGTTCTTCATTCAACAAGCTACCCTGGTTAGGCTCTTGGGTATGAACCACAGCTTCACCATCACGGATAAGACGTAATTGCGCTTCTTTCATATCGTCGCCAACACGAACGTCAGCGCCAAAGCGGAATACCGCTTCGCTGATACGGAACTTGCCGGTTTCACCAATCGCAATCAGCATGCCGATACGGCGTAAACGACGCAAAGAAGTACGTACTTTTTCAAAGAGCTTTTCTTTGTCTAAGTCAGAACCAGATGCGCGGTTCGTTGCTAGCTTCATGAGCTTTTTCTCATCCGCTAACGACATCAATTCATCAAACAGTTCTTGATTGGTGAAGATACCTTCATGAGCAAGACGTTCTGGGCTTAGGTATAAGAAACACAACACCTTACCAACCAGCATGTCTAGCTCAGACAATACACTACGGCCAATCAGAGACGTAGAACGCGGACGCAGGTAGAAGAAACCCTCAGGCGCTTTTACCAGTTCCGTATTGTAGCGTTGGTAAAAATGCTGAAGTTCCACTTCGAAATCAGAAAGCAACGCGTGGTTGTCTAGATCTTCTGTTGAAACATGCTTACCTGAACGCAGCATGCTATCTAGCGCAGGGAACAACGGGTTCGCTATCGCTTTTACCAGTTTCTCTGGCATGTAATCATCAGTACTTGTTAATGACATTTGCTTGTACCTTTGCACCGAAATCGTTGATTGCCTGCCAATCCGGCTGAATAGCCTGATAGTCAGACTCTGAGTAACCTAAGCGCACGGCTTGGTCGACAACAATTCTGGCTAAATCAAAATGGTGTGTGCGAGGGTGTGCTGCGAGGTAATCGCGTAGCACAAGGCCAAGGTCAATTGGCGCACCTTGCTGTTTGTGAGCTTTTAACATCTCTGCAATTCGTTCTGAAAGCAGATCATTCACTTGCTCAAATTCTTCATACTCAACGTCGATTGGCGCTTGTCCCATCACTTCATCATCACGAAGCACGAGCGCTTCATCACGAAGATCGGTCAGCTTCTCAGCATCGGCGTAGGTCAATAACCAAGGCGCATCAAAGTAGTCTGTGACTGACTGACGCAAGCGCTGGCTGAAGGCACGGTTTTTATCCATATCGATCGCGGTACGAATAAATTTGTGAACGTGGCGGTCGTAGCCGATCCACAAGTCGATTGCTTGCTGACCCCAACTGGTG
Source organism: Vibrio sp. SG41-7 (assembly GCF_014164465.1). Taxonomy (NCBI): domain Bacteria; kingdom Pseudomonadati; phylum Pseudomonadota; class Gammaproteobacteria; order Vibrionales; family Vibrionaceae; genus Vibrio; species Vibrio sp. SG41-7. The sequence goes on from NZ_JACJFF010000066.1 coordinate 5,853, forward strand.
ATTCGGTCAAGCTTCATTTGTAAACCGAACAGGGTTTCGCCAACGAACTCGAGTTCATCGTCACCGTAAACAATTTCTTGAATATCGAGGATCTGTGTTTGCAGTTCGTCACCCGCCGCTTGCAAGGTGTCTTGCAATTCTTTTAGCGTGGCTGAGGTTTCCGATAGCAAAGACTCACAGTTATTGATCGCTTCTCGCCAGTCCTTATTTAAAAGGTCGGCAATTTGCTGCTTAACGGTTTGTTGCTGCTCATCCATAACACGTTGGTTAAGATCAATCTGATCGAAAATTTCACCAACTGAATATTTGAGCACGCCGTAAACGTTCTTTTTCCAATGCCCCGGAGTTCCGCCCTTCTGCGCAGCTTCAATGGCTTTTGCCATCTCATCGGCAACCATAGAAAGCTGAATAGACAGTTTTAATTTAGAGAACTGACGGTGACGTAAGTAATAATCAGAGATACCAACGGCCAACGGTGATAAGCGGTAGATGCTCGCACCATCGGTGATTTCACTGGTAAAGCGGCTGATCAACTTCTGTTTAACTAGCTCATTGATGGCATTGTTGGCACGAAACGCAGACGCTTCGCCAGTATCTTCAAACAGTCGAGTGACAATGGTAAATGCATCGTGCAGTTCACCTTCGCCCAACTCTTCATCGAACCTTTCATTGCTTAGTACTGCGATAGCAATCAAAAATGCTAAGCGCTCTGGCGGCAAGTTTAATGAAAAGTCATGCTGCTTGACCCAGCCTACCAACTCATCAATTGGCTGCTCTTCGGCAGTTTGAGTCATTTCACTCATTGTGGTTCCTGTTACTGTTCTTCGTCATATCGAACGTATTAGATATGACGCCTATTTCTTTATGACGCGGGCTTGTTACGATTGCATAGCGCATGTTGTGGCTTCTTTTACCACATTCACCGCTATTATTGCGCAGGTTTTTGAGCCCAAACGTGAATATAACGGCCTAGCGACAGATATGGCTCTTGGCGACATAGCTGTTTTTCTAGTTCCAACACATCTTCAAATTGGTAATCACCCATGTACTCCATATTACCTATGTAGTCACTGAAAGAGCGAATGCCTGATTTACCACAGATTTCTAGACCGGCGTCTTCTATCCATTGATAAACCTCTTCTGGCTTCAAGCCTTTTTGTGGTTGCAGCTTAAACCGTTTTCGATGTGGCATCCCATTCAATACATGAGGAATGTTGCCACAAATCACATTTTTCAGGACTAATCCGTGGTGGTTGTAAAACATTATCGAGGCAACACCACCGGGTTTTACTTGCTCCAACAATAAATCAAGCGCCTCTTTAGGAGCGGCTAACCATTCCATTACGGCATGAAACATCACAAAATCGACTTTCTCATCGAGATGTTCTGCGACTTTTTGTACCGGAGAATGGATGAATCGATACTGATCTAACAAACCCGCCTCGCTGATACTTTCTTCTGCTAGCTTCAGCATTTCAGAAGAAAGGTCACAAAGAGAAACGTTATGCCCAAGCGACGCAATTTTTTGCGACATCTGCGCAAGGCCGCCTCCAGCATCAAGCACATGCAGCGGCGAAGCTGATCGCTCAAATTTGCTCAAAGCTTGTTCTAAATCTTCCCATACGATGATCTGACGGATCTCTCCTTTGTCAGAGCCGTAAATATTTTTTGCAAATTTGTGGGCAATATCGTCGAAATTACGGTCTTCAGTCACGGCTACTTGAGTTATTATGTCCTATCGTGCCTGCTATTCTGTCACAGGAATTTCAGGAATAAAGAGGCGATGTCTCTTTTTACTACTAAGTGATGTTTTTTCGGACTATTCGGATATGTTTGAGCTGAAAAAAGTAGTGTCTTCGTTACTGATGCCACTGCCAGCAATGTTAATTCTCGCTTTTCTGGGTTTAGCCCTAGTGATGTTTACTACCAAAAGGAAGACGGGTTGCCTAATCACCCTTTCAGCCCTATGTGGTATTTTCCTAATCGCTTTCCAGCCAGTTTCTAGTCAACTTTTAATGCCAATGGAAAGGCAACACACCGCTTTTTTACCTGTCGATGAAACCGTCGATTACGTGATGGTTCTCGGAAGTGGTCACGTCGTAGACGACCAAATCCCACCAACATCAGAGCTTAGTCGCACCGGTCTAATGCGTTTAAGTGAAGGGATTCGTATTCTACGCCTTTACCCTGGTGCAAAACTCATTTTGTCTGGCTATGGCGCAGGCACTGAAGTGAGCAACGCTCGAATGATGGCCAAAGTTGCGTTGGCTCTAGGTGTCGCAAAGCCCGATATCATTCTGCTTGAAACAGCCAAAGACACCTGGGAAGAAGCACGACAAGCGGCAGCGTTTGTTAAGAATAAAAGAATGGTATTGGTGACATCGGCTAGCCATATGACGCGCGCACTCAATGAGTTCCATGCTGCAGGTATGAAGCCATTACCAGCACCAACAAACTACCTAGCACAAGAAGGGATTGTTGAACCTTGGAATAAGTACATGCCTAAAGCTCTTTACCTTGAGCAAACTGAGCGTTACTGGCACGAAACAATGGGGTTGATGTGGCAAAGCCTGCGTGATTGGCTTGATACAAGCAATGACACCGTTGAAGAACCCATTGTTGTTCCTGAAACATCTCGCTTAGTTGAAGATGACGGTGGTATTTCTGCGGCTCAGCCTCAATAAACTCAACCGAATCAGTAAACTGAATTTTATCAGTAGACATAGTCTTACCTGTAGACATAATCTTATCTGTAGACTCGGCCAGATAGGCAAGACTGATTAACTAAGTAATTTGCAAGTTTCCAGTTCGTAAACAATAAAAGCTAAGCAATAAAAAAGCCGAGACATTAATGATGTCTCGGCTTTTTACGTTTAAATATCGTTGTTGATTAGTCATTCCTAAAGGAAATCAATCACCAGCGAACATGTAACCTTCACCGTGAACCGTTACAAAAATTTGTGGATTCTTAGGGTCAAACTCCATCTTCGCACGCATACGACGAATTAACACGTCGATAGTTCGATCGTTTGGAGCATCCACTCGGTGACTGATCATATTCAGAATGCGTTCACGACTTAATACCTGGTTAGGATAAGAAGAGAGCGCAACCAACAGTTCATATTCAGCTTTAGTCAGTTTGACCGGTTCGCCGTTTTTGCTTAGCGCACGACGAGGGATATCAAATGTCCACTCACCAAAACGAACCACAGATTCGTCTTCAGTCTCTTCAACCTTACCTGCTGCTGTTTTACGAGCGGCAGAAATGCGCCAAAGTAGGTTTTTAACTCGAACCAATAACTCGCGAAGTTCGAAGGGTTTAGTAACGTAATCGTCAGCGCCCATTTCAAGGCCAACGATTTTGTCGATGCTATCCGTGCGTCCAGTAACTAAAATAATTCCAATGTCTGATTGACTGCGTAATTCGCGAGTTAGCATCAATCCATCTTCGCCTGGTAAGTTGATGTCCAGCATAATGAGGTCAACGTTGTTTTCTTCTAACACGTTTCTCATTTGAGCGCCGCTTTCTGCTTCGCTTACTGTGTAACCTTCGTTCTGGAAGTATCCGACCAGTTTACTGCGGGTTACCACATCATCTTCTACGACTAATACGTGATAGCTCATCTACACCACTTTTCTTATTTAATAGTTTCAGTGACTATTCTATTCATAACTCGTAACAATTCTAGTGGTACACAAGATAAAAGCTAGAAACATGGATCTTTTTTGATACAAGACAATCTTAAACCTTGCTATTTATCGTCCATCGCAATTCAATATAGGTATTACTACTAACGAGTAACTTTGCCTTTCGCAAATAACCTTGTTATTCAGCCTTGGTGTGCTTATGCACTAGTGACTTCAAGATGTATATAAGTAACACCACAAGACTAAATCAGGATCTAAGAAATGAAAGATACGAAAGCGTTCAACGAGCAAAGAGCAGAAATATACTGGTGGCTATCAAGCTTATTCGCTAAAGAGATCACTCAAGAAGAACTCGATCACTACCACTCTGTTGAAATTCGTTCTTTCCTAACTGGTTTAGGCGAAAATGAAACACTAAAACCGGCGATCGATAGCCTAGTGGATGCGCTAAACCGCCTACAAACGCGTGAAGATGCTCAACTAGAATTGTCTGCAGACTTCTGTGACTTATTCTTAAAAACAGATAAGCATGGCGCACTTCCTTACGCTTCTATGTATATCGGTGAGACTGGCCTTTTGAATGATAAGCCAGCAAAAGATATGGAAGAGATCATGGCTAAGCACAACTTAGTGGTGAACCAAGACCTAAAAGAACCCGCTGACCATATCGCTATCGAACTCGACTTCCTTGGCAATTTGATCATCCGTTCTAATGAGACGGAACTTGAAGAAGAGCTAGAAAAATCGTTCATTGTTCAACAGCAATTTATCGAGCAACAACTTCTTACTTGGGTACCAAAGTTCAACGTTAAATGTCATGACGTTGACGAATTCGGTTTCTACGCATCAGTCTCATCTCTGCTACTTGCATTCTGCAAATTGGACACCCAATACCTCGCTGGTGAATAAGCTTATTGGATGACTCGTTAAATAAATTCAGAAGAATGTGACAATTCACCCGGATTTCCGGGTGAATTTTATTGCGAGTAATTTCTAGTCAGTCTAAAATTGTGACCGCAAACGATAAAATATGAAACATTCACGAAATGCTATGCTTATTATAGTTTTGAGCATTTCGGTGTTAAGACAAGCCGCTCAATAGCGGTTTTTTGTTTTTTAGCACTTTAGTACCCAAAGAGCCCTACAAATTTAAGCTCTTAGTTAGGTAGCTTAACGGCTACTTCATTCCGTACTTTGGGAAAGTAGCTTCTAATAGGATAAAACCATGGCCACTATAAAAGATGTCGCTCGCTTAGCAGGCGTATCAACAACAACCGTCTCTCACGTAATCAACAAAACTCGCTTTGTTGCAGAAGCGACGCAAGAAAAAGTAAATAAAGCCGTAGACGAACTGAACTATGCACCAAGTGCCGTTGCTCGTAGTTTGAAGTGCAATACAACCCGCACTATCGGCATGCTAGTTACTCAATCAACTAACCTATTCTTCTCTGAAGTTATCGATGGTGTTGAAAGCTACTGCTACCGTCAAGGTTACACTTTGATTCTGTGTAATACGGGCGGTATCTATGAGAAGCAACGTGACTACATTCGAATGCTTGCAGAGAAACGTGTAGATGGCATCTTAGTTATGTGTTCTGACCTAACTGAAGAACTGAGAGGCATGTTAGACCGTCACGCTGACATCCCTAAAGTGATTATGGATTGGGGCCCTGAGAGTTCTCAAGCAGATAAGATCATCGACAACTCTGAGGAAGGTGGTTACCTAGCGACCAAATACCTCATTGATCACGGTCACTCCAAGATTGCTTGTTTAAGTGGCCACTTAGACAAAGCGGCATGTGTTGAACGCATCGCGGGTTACAAACGCGCACTCAACGAAGCTAAGATTACTGCCGATGATAACATGATCATTGAAGGTAACTTCGAGTGTGATACGGCGGTTCTTGCGGCAGAGAAAATCATTAAGATGGTAGATCGCCCAACGGCCGTATTCTGTTTTAACGACACGATGGCACTCGGCCTAATGAGCAGACTGCAAGAGAAAGGAATTCGTATCCCTGAAGATATTTCAGTGATCGGCTATGACAACATCGAGTTGGCTGAATACTTCTCTCCGCCGTTAACAACGGTTCACCAACCCAAACGTCGTGTTGGTAAGAACGCTTTCGAAATTTTGTTAGAACGCATTAAAGATAAAGACCATGAAAAGCGTGTGTTCGAAATGCATCCTGAAATTGTTGAGCGAAGCACAGTTAAAACGTTAAATTAATTGATAAATTCAGTTTAATATAATTAAGCGCACCTTTAGGTGCGCTTTTTTTATCAACAACATGAATGAACCTGGTATCATACTGGAAAGATCATTAATTGAAGCAATATCACATTTTGAAATAACAAGTGTGAGCCTCATTCAACAAAAACTTTATTCTATTCAATCAGTCACGCACAGGGCAAATCACTTGAAAGAGTGAGACGCAAAGCTTCCGGCCTAAACCACTCGTTGGTATGGTAGCGGGGTTACCGATGGCAAAATGCAGTAACTACTAATAATTTAGTAATTTACGGCTAATTGACAATTTAATTGCAACATTTTGCTAATCTCTCGGACCTGCTTATTTGGTGGCGTAGTTCAAATACACCGAGATAAATAACATGGATAAACCGATACTAAAGGATTCAATGAAATTATTTGAATCCCTAGGAAAAATAAAATCACGCTCGATGTTTGGTGGCTTCGGTCTTTTTGCTGATGACACTATGTTTGCTCTGGTTGTAAATGACCAGTTGCACATACGAGCAGACAAATGCACAACGAAACAGTTCGAACAACAAGGGTTTCAACCGTACGTCTACAAAAAACGTGGTTTCCCTGTCGTTACTAAATATTTCGCTTTACCTGAAGGCCTGTGGCAAGACCAAGAGAAAATCTTGCAGCTTGCAACGACGTCTCTGGGTTTTGCTAAAGAAGAAAAAGCTGAGCAATCTTCAGCTAAGCCTACTCGACTCAAAGATCTGCCCAACCTTCGACTCGCCACTGAGCGTATGTTGAAAAAAGCAGGGATCGATTCCGTAGAACGTTTATATGAATCTGGCTCTGTAAACGCATTTAACGCCATCAAAGAATCACATGCGTCTTCTGTCAGTATTGAACTACTTTGGGCGTTAGAAGGCGCGATCAATGGCACACATTGGTCTGTTATACCGCAGCAGCGTCGTGAGGAGCTTATCAATCGCGTCAATTAACATTGTAAGTGAAAAACTATATACATAACTAAGCCGCATTTACTGCGGCTTTTTTTATATCTGCTGAAAGTTAATCTATGCTTTGCCTGTCTATCTATACTAATGGTATACATTGAAAATTTAGAGGAAGTATCAATGAGTAAGAAAATGATATTGGGTATTGTGTTGGTCGTAACCATCGTCTTGTTAGGCGTCAATTTCGGCCAATACTTAACGCTTGAAAATGCCAAGGCCCAACAAGCCGTTTTAAATGACTACATTGATAGCAACTTCATTGCTGCCGCTGCTATCTATTTTGTCGCATATGTAATGATTACTGCTTTCTCAATTCCTGGTGCTGCTGTTGTGACCCTGTTAGGAGCTGCGCTATTTGGTTTCTGGAATAGTTTGCTGCTGGTCTCTTTCGCCAGTGCCATTGGTGCAACCCTCGCATTTCTAAGTAGCCGCTACCTTTTACGTGACTGGATCCAAACCAAATTTGGTGACAAATTAGCAACGATTAACAAGGGCGTTGAAAAAGACGGAGCATTTTACTTGTTTTCTCTGCGTCTGATTCCTGTATTCCCATTTTTCCTTATCAATCTGTTGATGGGTCTAACACCGATGTCCGTGAGTCGTTACTACATTACGAGTCAAATAGGGATGTTACCGGGTACCGCTGTTTTCTTGAATGCTGGTACTCAACTCGCGGAAATTGATTCACTTTCGGGTATCGTGTCCCCTTCAGTACTATTGTCATTTGCCTTACTGGGTGTATTCCCAATCATTGCTAAATGGTTGATGAATAAATTTCGCTCAGCACCTGTGGCTGAATAACGTCTATAACTGAATAACGTATACTTATAATAGCTAAATAACGCATATAGCCAGATAAGGTTCTATCTCAATGAAAATCTTCAGTGCATCGAATCCGACAGAAGCCCACATCATCTGTGGATTACTAGAAAGTGTGAATATTGCGTGTGAAGTTCGTGGTGAAGGGTTATTCGGTTTGAAAGGGGAAATCCCATTTACCGAAGAAACTGACCCTTACGTATGGTTATATGAGCCAGAATTGGCGAGCAAAGCCCGGGCAGTTGTTAATGACTACCAGAAACAGCAAGATTCGATCATTTATGAAGAGTGGCGTTGCGGAGAATGTCATGAAGTCAACGAAGCACAATTCGGTTCTTGTTGGCAGTGCGGTGCTGCTTCACCTGAATAGCAGGTTTTGAAAGGTAAAGTGGCTCCAACGGCCTTATATAACAACTCGGTCAGATACCTCCTCCAAATAAAAACGGGAAGCTAAAATTAGCTTCCCGTTTTTGTTTCAATTCTATTCGAGCATCTGTTCTGCTAAAGAATCACTGAATTTGCTTTTGAATAAAAGCGATAGATCGTTGATTAAATTCTTCAGGGTTTTCTACGTTACACACATGCCCACAGTTGGCAATTTCTACCAACTCACTCGACTTATGCGCTTCTACCATTTCTTTTACTGGCTTGATAAACATGTAGTCGCGCTCGCCCATCAAATACAAAGTTGGAATCGGCAATTCTCGGTCTTTGAAGTACTTCATCAATGGGTTCACATCAGCCGTAAGGATAAACCAGCGTTTAAACTCTTTTTGGCACAGCTTTTTGGCTTCGCGGATAAACAGGTGACGTGATTCTTTTTGGCTTTTTTGTGGCATCACAACGTAAGCAAAAAGGCTGTATAACCACATATAAGGAATGATGTGCTTACTCAAGTTACCCAACTTGATTAAGACTTGAGAGCGAGTGTTGAGTTTGGTCACGGCACCACCTAGTACCATTGAACGTACTCGGCCAGCCGCTAGCTCTGCGACATTACGGACAATAATCGTGCCCAAAGACATGCCTACAAAGTGTGCAGAACGGATTTTCAGATGGTCTAACACCTTAAGAATATCGAGCGTTACCGCTTTGAACGTATAACGATTCGAAATCAGCTCTTTGAGGATGTTGTCTGATTTACCATGCCCTCTCAAATCAATGAGAAGCAAGTTGAAGTGCTGTTTATACGCTTTGATCTGCTTAAACCAAATGGAGGAACTGCCTCCTGCGCCATGCACAAATACAACCCACTCATCGCTCGTAGGGTGAGTAAATGTTTTATGAAATAGTAAACTCTCAGACATACCTATCGCTTTAATTATTGGAATGGAGCTCTGCCTCATCACAAGGCGATGGCTAAGGATATCACGCAATCAAGAAATTTAAGTGATAATAGTGTCAAACCTAACATTAGTCATGTGAATACCTACCCCACCTTTTCTACCTGACTAAAATGAGTTTGCAAGTTTTCTCTTCCTAAACGTGATGTGATCTGACCAGAAAACAAAAAGGCACTCTACTATCAGAGCGCCTTCTACTATTAAGTTCAGTTGTTATACATCAGCTTATTTTACAGCTAATTCAGCACGTTAAAATGCATAATGGTACATCGTAAGGTATTCTTTTGCCGCATCTTCCCAACTAAAATCTTGTTGCATCGCGTAAAGTTGAACACGCTTAATTTCAGCGGGATTTTGTGCATAAAGCAGTAATGAACGATGCAATACTGCCAGTAACGCTTGCGGTGTTGGCTCTTCAAAAGCAAAGCCGGTCGCTATCTCGGGATCCTGATCGTAATCATTCACACTGTCTTTTAAACCGCCCACAGAGCGAACAATCGGTAGCGTACCGTAAGCCATGCTGTAGATTTGGTTTAAGCCACAAGGTTCGAACTCCGAAGGCATCAAGAAGAAATCAGAACCCGCTTCAACTAAGTGCGCAAGCTCATTATTATACGCTTCTACAAACGAGAACTTATCTGAGTGAAGTGCCGACAGCTCTTTCAGCTGACTCGCTAAAACTGGATCACCAGTACCGACAATCACGATCTGAAGATCGTTTTTCAAAAACTGTTCGATGATAGGCAGTAAGTAATGAACACCTTTCTGATTAGTCAAACGACAAACCATGCCATAAACCGCACAATCGGTGACGGGGAGGCCAACATCTTGCTGCAGTTTTTGCTTACAAGCTGACTTCCCACGAACCATGCTGTGCTTTGTCGCTTTGAATTTACGAGGAAGGAAAGCGTCCGTTTCAGGGTTCCAAGCTCCGTAATCACAACCATTCAGAATACCAAACAGGTCGTCAGATCTGTGTTGGAATTCAGCTGCCATACCATGGCTGCCTAATTCCGTTTTCAACTCCTCGGCATACGTTGGACTTACTGCGTTCACCTTATCAGCACACATCACGCCGGCTCTCAGCATTGTGACATGCGTGTCACTCACTGAAGCTTCAGGCACATTGTAGCTATGCATTTCTGGTAGGAATTGCAGTTCATCGTATGCGAACACACCTTTGAAAACTGCGTTGTGAATTGAGATAACACTACGCGTATTTTCAAAGAAATCATGTTGTTGATAACGTGATTTAAGCAAAAAAGGAACAAAACCTGTGTGCCAGTCATTTGCATGAATGATATCAGGTTGGAAGCCTAGCTTAGGAAGCATATCAAGGCAAGCTGCACTGAAGAACGAGAAACGCTCTCCGTTATCTGCGTAAGCTTGATTATTTTCTGCGTACATTTCTGGACGGTCGAAATATTTGTCACATTCGATACCAAAAACTTGAACACCTTCTACACTCAGTTTTTTGACTTGGTAAGCGGTATGAGGCCAATGATCGAGCTCAGTCGATAAAATAACTTCGGCTGCATCAATGTTTGGAATGTTTCTATACGCGGGGATAGTCACTCGAACGTCCTGTTCGAGTGTTTGTAACGCTTTCGGCAGTGCCTTGGCTACATCAGCCAAGCCACCACTTTTAATCAAGCCTTCAACTTCAGACGCTACAAAAAGTACCGAGAGAGTTTTAGTAACCAACTCGCGCTCCTTTAGAAATTACAACTACACCATCGTCAGATACGTGGTAATGCTTTTTGTCTTCTGTCAGGTTTACACCAATTTGAGTGCCCGGTGCGATGTCTGCATCTTTATCAATGATAACGCGACGAAGTATACAACCCTCGCCCACCTTCACATCACCTAATAAAATACTCTCACTAATATCACACGCTGATGCGATATTACTGCGGAAGCCTAATACACTCTTTTCAATACGCGAACCACGTACGTAACTACCGCTACACACAAGGCTATCAATGATCTGAATTCGACCATTAGCCGAGTCAGTAAACGTCGCTGGTGGTAGTGGCGGATAGTAAGTGTGTAGAGGCCATTTACGGTTGTATAGCGAGAATGGCGCATCTTTCTTAAGAAGGTCCATATGTGCTTGCCAGTACGCATCAATCGTACCTACATCGCGCCAGTAAACTTCTTCTTTCTCACCAGTAATACGGTTGGTGCTGAAATCATAAACAAACACATCACCGCGTGGGAACATGTTTGGAATAATGTCTTTCCCGAAGTCATGTGAAGATTCAGGTTTATCTGCATCTTCCGTTAGTTCAGCAAAAAGTTCTTTCGCTTCGAATACGTAGTTGCCCATTGAAACGAGCGCTGACTCTGGGTCTCCCGGAATCGACTTAGGGTTTGCAGGTTTCTCTTCAAAGCCAATCATACGGCCTTCAGCATCCACCTCGATAACACCGAACTCTGATGCTTCAGCAAGCGGCATACGCAGTGCAGAAACGGTTAACGCTGCTTTCTTTTCTTTATGGAAATCAAGCATTTGTTTGATGTCCATTTTATAGATATGGTCAGAACCAAAAATACAGACTTGATCAGGTTCTTCCAGCTCCATAAAACCCATATTTTGGTAGATAGCATCTGCTGTGCCTTCATACCAACGCTTTCCTTTACGCATTTGCGCAGGAATTGGGTCGATAAAACGATCTGTGATGCCACTGATATTCCAACCTTTTTTCATGTGGTGGAACAGAGATTGTGACTTAAATTGTGTTAATACGTAGATCTTCATAAGATCAGCATTAACGAAGTTGTTCAAAGCGAAATCAATTAAGCGGTAACTACCACCGAAAGGAACCGAGGGTTTGCTGCGAGATTCAGTCAAAGGTCTTAAGCGAGAGCCTTCACCACCAGCAAGAATCATTCCCAATACACCAGCCATTTTATTCTCCATATATCTATAGCTTGTCGATGTCAGTACTCGTAGAGGTGTCTTCCTCTGGGGGATGAGCACTAACACTTATTTCGGTACTTAACGAATATTCATTCACATACAGTGACAATATCCTAAGCCAAACGTTGTTATGCGTGCACTATTCTTTGCACTTGGTTTTATATACGTTATCGACTTTTCGGTCGATTTCAATTTTTAATACGCCATTCTGTGCTATGTAAGCTGATTGCTTTCCTAAGACTTAAAGCAGCTCACACTACACCGTTCGGGCGAAACATTACATTAACACCCGTCACACATCAGGTATACAACTAAACACTGATCTTTGAGTTACAATATTTGAATTAAGTTACATTCTCGTTAAAGTTGTATAAGAAGATATAATTAATCACCTCCATTTATTTCGCCCTGTGAATTTAATAAATTCTCGCAATCGACACACCAGATCAACCAGTTGCATAATTAGTCGTATTTTGGTCAAAAAAAAACAGCCTAATGGCTGTTTTTTCTTCAAATAACGTTCAGTTACTTCTCTTTAGGCTTTTTACGTTTATCCGTAACTTCCCACTTACCATCGATGTACAAAGCAGTCCAACCAGATGGTTTACCATCCGCTTCAGTACGAACGTAGTTCTCTTTTGTCTTACGACTAAAACGAACGACTGTCGGCTTGCCATCAGGATCAGCAACTGGTGCTGATGTCAGATATTGGAATTTAGGTGATATACGGTCTTTAAAACGCACCAGCTCTTCCACTAATGGCGCACGTGTTTCACGTGATTTAGGAAAGTTGCTCGCTGCCATAAATAGACCAGAAGCACCGTCACGAAGTACGAAGTACGCATCTGAGTTTTCACATGGAAGTTCAGGAAAATGCACTGGGTCTTCTTTAGGTGGCGCTACTTCGCCATTTCTCAGAATCTTACGAGTGTTCTTACAATCTTCACTCGTACAGTCCATGTATTTACCGAAACGACCGTTCTTCAGAACCATGTCAGAACCACATTTGTCACACTCAACAAGTGGACCATCGTAGCCTTTGACTTTGAATTCGCCATGTTCAACCACATAACCTTCACAGTTAGGGTTGTTACCACACACGTGCATCTTACGCTTATCATCAATCAGATAAGCATCCATTGCCGTTTCACAAATAGGACAACGCTTTTTCGCTCGAAGTGCTGCTGTTTCAACGTCTTCTTCAAGAACGTTGATAATACCTTCTTCATCACCAAGGTTGATTGTTGTCTTACAACGCTCTTTTGGTGGAAGTGCATAACCAGAACAACCTAGGAATACGCCGGTCGAAGCCGTACGAATACCCATTTTACGGCTACAAGTTGGACACTCAATATCGGTTTCTACGATATGATTTGGCTTCATGCCACCAGCGTCTTCGTCTAAATCCGCTTTTTCCAAATCGCCAGTAAAGTCTTCGAAGAAGTTATCTAGCACGCCTTTCCAGCTTGCTTCGCCTTCTGCAATTTGGTCTAACTTCTGCTCCATACGAGCAGTAAAGTCATAGTTCATTAGATCATTGAAACTGCCATCTAGGCGGTCAGTAACAATTTCACCCATCTTCTCAGCATAGAAACGGCGCTGTTCAACTTTTACATAACCGCGATCTTGAATCGTCGAGATGATTGATGCGTAAGTTGAAGGACGACCAATACCGCGCTTCTCAAGCTCTTTAACTAGCGCAGCTTCAGTGAAACGTGCTGGTGGCTTAGTGAAGTGCTGTTTAGGGTCGAGTGCGATTAAGTCTAACTTTTCACCAACCTGTACAGCAGGAAGAATAGTATCTTCATTTTTGCCCATTGGACGTTGAACGCGAGTCCAACCGTCAAACTTAAGAATACGACCTTTCGCTTTTAACGTGTACTCATCCGCTTTAACGCTTACTGTCGTTGAATCGTATTGCGCAGGTGTCATTTGACAAGCAACGAATTGATTCCAAATCAGTGAATATAGCTTGTGTGCGTCTGCGTCTACGCCGTTTAGGTCTTCCGACTTAACATCTACACTTGAAGGACGAATCGCTTCGTGGGCCTCTTGAGCGCCCTCTTTGCTGCCGTATACAAGAGCTTTAGGTGGAAGATATTGCTCGCCGTACTCAGAACCAATGTATTCACGAGCGGCTTCAACAGCTTCTGAACTCAAGTTGGTTGAGTCAGTACGCATATAAGTGATGTAACCCGCTTCATACAAACGTTGAGCCAACATCATGGTTTTCTTCACGCCGTAACCAAGACGCGTACTCGCCGCTTGTTGCAGCGTAGACGTGATGTAAGGTGCAGACGGCTTACTCTTAGTTGGGCGGTCTTCACGTTTACATACTTCGTATTGAGCTTTTTCTAAAACGCTAACTGCAGCTTGTGTTTGCGCTTCATTATCAGGTTTAAACGCAACACCGTCTTTCTGAGCGACTTGCAGTCTGAAATCTGTTTTCTCTGCTGTTTTGGTATCAGCATGCACATCCCAGAACTCTTCGGGGATAAAAGCGTTGATCTCGCGCTCGCGCTCAACCAGTAGTTTTACAGCGACTGATTGAACACGGCCAGCGGATAGGCCTCGTGCTACTTTCTTCCAAAGCAGTGGTGACACCATAAAGCCAACAACACGGTCCATAAAACGTCGTGCTTGTTGTGCGTTTACGCCATCAATGTTTAGCTCACCTGGAGTTTCAAAAGCTTGTTGAATAGCATTTTTAGTGATTTCGTTAAACACCACTCGCTTGTATCGCGTTTCATCGCCACCGATGATCTCACGAAGGTGCCATGCGATAGCTTCTCCTTCGCGGTCCAAATCGGTTGCGAGATAAACATGGTCTGCGTTCTCAGCCAGTTTTTGCAATTCAGCAACGACTTTTTCTTTACCAGGTAAAATTTGGTAGTTCGCTTCCCACTCTTGATATGGGTTGATACCCATCTTTTTAATGAGAGCTTTGCGATCTTTTTCTTTCTTGATACGAGCTTTATCTTCTGGGCTCATACCCTTGGTTGAAACTGCAGCAGCCTTTTGACCAGTACTTTGACCCGCCGTTGGTAAATCACGTACGTGACCTACACTCGACTTAACGACAAAGTCTTTGCCAAGATATTTATTGATAGTTTTAGCCTTGGCTGGCGACTCCACTATAACGAGCGATTTACCCATATTGACTCTAACGTCCTTAATCACGATGCTTCAGCACCAACAATTTAGCTTGTGGGCTTTTACGCATGATATTCTAAATTCATTGCTTCTTTTTTTACTATTGTGCGAGATTACTAGAAGATCAACCGCTTTTTTCAAAATTGGATCTGATCGCTCGACAATTCGACGACTCATAGAGAAAAGGGGCACAATATAAAGAAGCTATAAAGTACTCACTAAGAATACTTGCAAGAGCCTATTCATCAGGCATTACGTCTAAACGGGCTCATACTAAGCTTGCCCGCGAATCTAACGCGAGCCCCATTCAATTATTTTTGCCGTAAATCACAAAATAAATTGTGGATGTTTGAAAAGACTCTCTTAATCGGTTGTGAAATCATTGAATTTCTAGTTCGACACCATAAAATCAACGTTATATTCGGTTATCAGAGATAAACTCATGACAAAGAAAGTAATAGCAGAATTTGATTTACTGCTTATCGCAAACCAAATTATCCAATCACATGATGACTACATTGAAGGCATGCGCGCAAACAGCGTAGTAGAAAAAGACGATGTCCTCATCTTCAAAGGTGAATACTTCTTAGACAGCAATGGAATGCCGACAGAGAATACAACCGCAGTATTTAACATGTTTAAATACTTAGCGCACCATCTTTCAAAAGAATTTACGCTTCAGCAATAACGAAAAAGCTTGCCATTTAGGCAAGCTTTTTTACTTCCTGGACCGTTATATGCTTAGCATTTTTATTGACTCAGCATTTTCAGCTTGTCGAAGTAGTCAGGGAAAGTCTTTGAAGTACAACCTGGATCATTAATTGTCACAGGTGTATCACTCAACGCCACCAACGAGAAACACATCGCCATACGGTGATCATCATAGGTATCGATCGCCGCATGTGTCAGTTGAGCAACAGGGTTAACGATGATGTAATCTTCACCCTCTTCGACCTCTGCGCCAACTTTACGAAGCTCTGTCGCCATCGCCGCTAAGCGGTCGGTCTCTTTCACACGCCAGTTGTAAACATTACGGATTGCCGTTGTACCTTTAGCAAACAAAGCTGTCGTTGCGATAGTCATCGCTGCGTCTGGGATATGGTTGTAATCCATATCAATGCCTTTCAGCTCACCACAACGAGAGATAACGTAGTCGTCACCCCATTCAATTTCAGCACCCATTTTTTCAAGCGCATCAGCGAATTGGATATCACCTTGGATACTGTTTTTACCAATACCCGTTACTTTAATCTCACCCCCTTTAATCGCTGCGGCAGCAAGGAAGTATGACGCAGATGATGCATCACCCTCAACCAAGAAATCACCCGGAGCTGAGTAAGATTGCCCAGTCGGAATTACGAACTCTTGGTAATCGTTGTTGATCACATCCACACCAAATTGTTTCATAATGTGTAGCGTGATATCGATGTAAGGTTTAGAAACCAATTCACCCTCAATTTTGATTGTTACCTCACCTTCAGCTAAAGGCGCAGCCATCAAAAATGCCGTCAAAAATTGGCTAGAGATAGAACCATCGATTGAAACCGTACCGCTTTTAAGGCCAGTACCCGTGATCTTCAATGGTGGGTAATTTTCGTTTTCTAGGTATTCAACGTCGGCGCCGGCTTCTTGCAGTGCAGTCACTAAGTGACCGATTGGTCGCTCTTTCATGCGAGGCTCGCCAGTCAGAACATATTCACCACGACCCAAACAAAGTGCAGCAGCCAGCGGGCGCATCGCCGTACCCGCATTGCCTAAGAAAAGCTCTAGGGCTTTGTCACTTGAGAATGCACCACCCACACCCGTCACTTCACAGACGGTTTTATCTGCAGACAGCTGATAATCAACACCTAATTGCGTCAAAGCATTCAGCATATGGCGAATATCATCACTGTCTAGTAAGTTTGTTAGGCGCGTGGTTCCCGTTGAAAGTGCTGCCAAAAGAAGCGCACGGTTGGAAACACTTTTTGAGCCAGGTAAGTTAACTTCCCCGCTCACTTTTTGAATTGGTTGTAACGTAAGGCTTTCCATTAAATCTTATAGTCCTTGTACCACCCGAAGTCACTGGCGCGTATTTATTTTCGGGTGATGAATAATTCTTCGTACTTGCAGACTAACGAACTTTTCCAATGAACTCCAGAGCTAATCCCCTCGATAAAGGCGATTAATTAGCCAACTAAACACATTTGCATACTAGTACACGAGATCAACTCGAACGCCATCTGAAAAATAGAGAATTCGCACATCATCACCTCGGTTAAACAACATCGAGTTATCGACGTCTTGAATGATGTTAACCAACTTGTCATCTTTAGTTTTGACCAATAACTCGACGAGCTTATATTCCACTTTGTATTGTGTGTTACCTCGATTGCGAGCAATCCCGGCGCCCGCCACAGCACCGACGGCCGTTGCGACTTCTTTGCCGGTACCGCCACCAAATTGATTACCTATCAAGCCACCAATAGCCGCACCTAACAAGGTTTCCCAACCATTCGCTTTCGACTCTACGATCTCTTGTTGGGTAATGTATCTGACTGTGTCAATCTCACCATAAACGACCTCATTGACTGGTCGAGCTTGGTTTCTGTTGTAAGCTGCATTTGCCAACATGGGCAAAACAAGTAAAATCCAAAGCAACTTTTTCATGGTAAAACTCCTAAAGACCTCTTGGTCAGTGATTAATCTGTAACGCGGTACTTATGACTATATACCTAACCGAACTTGATACTACTAGTATAGAGTTTCCTTCGCCTTTCGACGCGCTTGATGAACCTAACGGTCTGCTCGCCTTCGGTGGTGATTTGTCACCCATGCGAATTTTAAACGCTTATAGCCAAGGTATATTTCCATGGTACGGCCCAGGGGAGCCTATACTTTGGTGGAGCCCAGCACCACGAGCGGTATTTAATCCTAAGACATTCGAACCGTCAAAAAGTCTTAAAAAGTTTCAAAGAAAGCATAATTACCGTGTCAGCATCAACCAAGCGACAGACAAAGTGATTGGCTACTGCTCCTCGCTAAGGCCCGAAGAAGAAACTTGGCTAAACGGTGACATGCAGTCAGCGTACCGCGAACTTTCTTCATTAGGCTTCTGCCACTCCGTTGAGGTTTGGCAAGGCGACGAGCTTATCGGCGGACTTTACGGTTTACAAAGAGGCCAAATCTTTTGTGGTGAATCGATGTTTAGTCTGAAGACCAATGCCTCTAAAATTGCACTGTGGTACTTTTGTGAACACTTTACACGATTCGGAGGAAAGCTCATCGATTGCCAAGTCATGAACCCTCATTTGGAATCCTTGGGCGCTATCGAAGTAGAAAGAGATGAGTTCCTTAGTGCTTTGAAAATACTTAAAGAAAATCAACTTAGCGATGGATGTTTTAAATCACAATGGCTAGAGGGAACGCCTTCATGAGTTCAGATTTACAACAAATCAGAATTGGATTGACCGATAACCATGCTTGCAGTTACCTGCCACATCTTCAAGAAAGAGTGGCGGTCACGCTTGATGAACACATGCATACTTCAGATAATTATGAAGTTCTGCTCGCCAACGGATTTCGCCGCAGTGGAGCGACCATTTATAAGCCACATTGCGATAATTGCTCCGCGTGCCAAGCTATTCGCCTCTCGATTCCCGAGGTCAAGTTTTCCAAAAGCCAACGACGAATCCTCAACAAAGCCAAATCACTACGTTGGGAATTGAAAGACGAGATGGATGACAACTGGTTTGACTTATATAGTCGCTATATAACCGCTCGTCACCGTTCCGGAACCATGTATCCCCCAAAAAAAGAAGAGTTTCTACAATTCTCTAAAAATGAATGGCTTGCCACAAAGTTCATGCACATCTATGATGATAGCCAGTTAGTCGGCATCGCCGTCACTGATGTGATGTCTCACTGCACAAGCGCATTTTATACCTTCTTCGATCCTGATATCGACATCTCTATGGGAACACTAGGTGTTCTGTTTCAAATCCAGCACGCCCAGAAAGAACAGAAACAGTGGTTATATTTGGGTTATCAAATCGATGAATGTCCTGCGATGAACTATAAAGTACGATTTCAACGTCATCAAAGGCTAGTAAATCAGCGGTGGCAAGGGTAGAATACGCGACAACTTTACATATTTTGATTTTAACGGCACAATCAAGCCGTTGAAAACCGCCAAATTTCGAAAGAGGATTAGATGGCTAAAGAAGACGTAATCGAGATGCAAGGCACGGTCCTTGATACTCTACCAAACACGATGTTCCGTGTTGAGCTTGAAAACGGTCACGTAGTGACAGCACACATCTCTGGTAAAATGCGTAAAAACTACATCCGTATTCTTACTGGTGATAAAGTAACTGTTGAGATGACTCCATACGACCTTTCTAAAGGCCGCATCGTCTTCCGTGCTCGTTAATTTTAAATTACCGAATACGATAAGAAGCGGAGCTTGATGCTCCGTTTTTTATCGACCAAACAAATACTAAAGAAACACCTGGTTAGCTCTCCAAGAGCCCCAACAATACCTTCAGTCTCTCGTAACATTCCCCTGCAATACACTTTTCCCTAATAACTGTGTCACCAATAACAGTGTCACCAATCGCTGTTTGTATATGCGTAAGTTAGCCAGCATAAACGGTTTATGGTCAAACAGTGCCTCAGCCCCAATCCACAGCTTTCTCTTTGTTTCAGCTACTCTATAACTAAAAAAACGCACAACCGAAGTCATGCGTTTATTATCGTGATTAGCTGTACCGAGCTCTCAATAAGCAGTCAGCAACAGCTTAAGCAGTTAAGAAATAGGTTTAATGCATAACCTCTTCTTTAGCACCAACATAGATGAAATCTAGATCGTCTTTAATCAGGGATACTTTAACCGTACCGCCGTCAACCAAACTACCAAACAGCAACTCATTAGCAAGAGGCTTTTTAAGCTTCTCTTGAATCACTCGTCCCATAGGACGCGCACCCATAGTCTTGTCATAACCTCTTTCAGCTAACCAATGACGAGCATCCTCAGAAACTTCTAAAGACACGCCTCGAGCGTCCAGTTGAACCTGAAGCTCAACAATGAACTTGTCGACAACTTGGTTAATCACACTTGGATCAAGGCTGTTGAACCAAATGACATTATCAAGACGGTTACGGAACTCAGGTGTAAATACCTTTTTGATTTCACCCATCGCGTCTGGCGCATGATCTTGTTGGATCAAACCGATCGATTTCTTCTCAGTTTCAGCAACACCAGCATTGGTCGTCATCACAAGGATCACGTTACGGAAATCCGCTTTACGACCGTTGTTGTCAGTTAGTGTGCCGTTGTCCATCACCTGTAGTAGCAAGTTAAAGATATCTGGGTGAGCCTTCTCTATCTCATCAAGTAACACAACAGAGTGTGGATTCTTGATTACAGCATCAGTGAGCAGACCACCTTGGTCATAACCAACATAACCAGGAGGAGCACCGATCAAACGGCTCACAGAGTGACGCTCACCGTACTCAGACATGTCAAAGCGCAACAGTTCAATACCCATCAACTTAGACAGCTGTACAGTCACCTCTGTTTTACCTACACCAGTAGGACCAGCGAATAGGAATGAACCAACAGGTTTATTGTCTGCACCCAATCCTGCACGAGTCAGCTTAATCGCTTCGCTCAATACATCGATCGCTGGGTCTTGTCCGAATACCAACATTTTCATGCGGTCATCCAGTTTCTGTAACGTATCTTTGTCTGAAGATGATACTGACTTCTCAGGAATACGAGCCATTTTCGCAACCATTGACTCAATATCAGCCACGCTTACCGTTTTCTTACGACGGCTTGCTGGTGCCAAACGACTACGAGCGCCGGCTTCATCAATCACGTCAATAGCCTTATCTGGAAGGTGACGTTCATTAATGTATTTAGCTGACAGCTCCACAGCGGCACGCAACGCTTTGTTGGTGTAACGCACTTCGTGGTGAGCTTCGTATTTTGGCTTCAAACCGATAAGAATCTTAGTTGTGTCATCTAACGATGGTTCAATAATATCAATTTTCTGGAAGCGACGAGCTAAAGCACGCTCCTTCTCAAAAATGCTGCTGTACTCTTGGTATGTCGTTGAGCCGATGCAACGTAATTTACCGCTGCTTAGTAGTGGCTTAATTAAGTTTGCCGCATCAACCTGACCACCCGATGCTGCACCTGCACCAATAATGGTGTGGATCTCATCAATGAATAGGATTGCGTCTTCTTCTTTCTCTAGTTGCTTAAGAATCGCTTTAAAACGTTTCTCAAAGTCACCACGGTATTTGGTCCCAGCTAGAAGTGAACCAATATCTAAAGAATAAATCACACTACTCTGAATGATTTCAGGTACTTGACCTTCAACAATACGCCATGCAAGACCTTCAGCGATTGCGGTCTTACCTACCCCCGCTTCACCCACTAACAAAGGGTTGTTTTTACGACGACGACATAGAACTTGAACCGTACGCTCAAGCTCTTTATCACGCCCGATAAGCGGGTCAATATTCCCTTGTTTCGCTACTTCGTTAAGGTTAGTTGCAAAATTTTCTAAACGATCTTCAGAGTTAGCTTCTTCTGCATTCTCTGCACCACCAAATGAATCAGACGGTGATGAACTATCACCTTCGTTACTGGCTTTGGTAATGCCATGAGAAATAAAGTTAACGATATCTAAGCGGCTAATGTCGTTTTTCTTGAGTAAATATGCCGCATGAGATTCTTGCTCACTGAAAATAGCCACAAGTACATTTGCACCTGTAACTTCGCTACGACCTGAAGACTGAACATGAAAAACAGCGCGTTGAAGTACTCGTTGGAAGCTCAACGTAGGCTGAGTCTCACGAGTCTCGTCACTTTCTGGGATAAGTGGGGTTGTTTGATCGATAAAAATATCGAGCTCATTGCGAAGAGCATCGAGATCAGCCTGACAAGCTTGGAGCGCTTCCTTGGCCGCATCATTTTCTAATAATGCTAGTAGGAGGTGTTCGACAGTCATGAATTCATGTCGCTTGTCTCGCGCACGAGCAAATGCACCATTTAAACTCGTCTCTAATTCTTTATTTAGCATAAGTACCTCCTAAGGGAACAACAGTGTTGTTCGAGCAATTTATACTTGCTCCATTGTACATAGTAGCGGATGCTCATTTTCCTTTGAGTACATCTTTACTTGCGCTACCTTTGTTTCCGCTATTTCAGCACTGTATGTGCCGCATATAGCTTTACCTTCATAATGAACCTTGAGCATCACTTCCGTTGCTTGTTCGATATCTAGTGAGAAGAATCGCTCTAGGATCTCGATTACAAAGTCCATAGGCGTGTAGTCATCGTTATTCAATACAACGTTATACATCGCCGGTGGCTTTACTTTTGTCTCTTCTTTCCCCAGTAAATCTGAGCCTGGAGATGCCCATTCAAAGTTTCTGCTCATATCGCTTTGCTAAGAGTTATTTTTCGGAAGTCGTGAGTGTTACGTCATTCAAATTTACCACATTCACGCATTACGGTGTACTAAGAAACTGCACCGAGAAACAGTACCAAAAAATATTCCTCTATACTGAGCCTAATCCACCATTTCCATCGCTGCAAATAAAAGATCTCTATTAACAGGATTAACATATGTGATTGATTAAAAAGACACCATAACTATTGATGCTAACGATAAGATTACCGCTAAGTTACTATTTAGTTAATAGTTTGCAGTTAATCTCGAATGTGATTTGTTATTAAAATTGATCACTTTTATACCAATTTACTATTGACTGCGCTCAATCATTAGCTACATTGGAGCTAAAAGGTTTTTCTGATACAACTTTATAACAAGATTTAAAAGCGAGTAATACGCGTTAAGAATGAACAATAAGGAATAATTACGCAGGGTAGCGTTAATTTCCGTAAGCAATGTATGAGATTCAAGCTATCAGCTGAAATTCTTTAGTTGGTAGGAATGATATCAATCGCACTTACAACAATTGATATAACAACGTTAGTAACAAAATGCATGAGGGATGTATAGCATGGCTACAGGTACAGTAAAATGGTTTAACAATGCCAAAGGGTTTGGCTTTATTTGTCCAGAAGGTGAAGACGGCGATATTTTCGCGCACTACTCCACAATACAGATGGAAGGTTATCGAACCTTAAAGGCAGGTCAGCAGGTCGACTATGAAGTAGAAAGTGGACCTAAAGGCTCGCACGCTAGCTCTGTTGTTCCTGTAGAAGGCAGCGCCGCTAAATAGGCGATGGCCAAATCATGTTGACCTCCATCAGTCCTAATTAACGGCTGACAGGTAAGCAGAATATTGAAACCGCTCATTTGATACCCCTAATACCGGATTAAATGAGCGGTTTTTCGATCTAGAAGCTATAACGTTGCTCACAATACGATTCGCTCGAGGATGTTTGCCCCC
>NZ_JACJFF010000067.1:0-28434 GCF_014164465.1 Vibrio sp. SG41-7
ACGAGTAGAATCGTGCATCTGCTCGAGTTGCAGCTTTTGTTGAGGAGTCAGTGTAATTTTCATGGGTCTTAGCATGATCCTGATTTTATCGAAAATCAAGCACCTTCATTGATCACGGGTATAGAACTTACTCATGATCGTCTCTCTCTTATATATTTGAATTACTTTTATTGCTAAGAGTAATTATTTATTTTCAGTTGAGAAGAATGAATTATTTTATTCATATCTCTTGTCTGGAATTAATATTACGCCTGCCAGTCAGGTATTCTTAGAGATCTATCACAAATCGTTTTTTATCCCGCAGCCCTTTAAAATTAAGGGTTTTAACAAACTTTATGCACTTTCAACTATTGTCAGTCTTTTCTAAATAGTTAACTCCTTGGGAATATTATGCATGCTTTTTTCATTCGCCTAGCTAGAACCCGATTTGTGAGGGATTATATGCAGAATAGTTTTATTGATAATAGTGTGCTTAGTTTGGAAGTATGCAATGTTAGTATTTATATATTTAATTTTGTACGTAGAATTAATTATTATTTAACAATTTAAATGCGAATAAAGCTATTGTGGTCACACTTTATAATTGAGCTTTTTAAGCCAGTTTTCTATAAAAATCACTACTATTTCCTCTTTGGTTATTACTGCGTAAATTACCTTAAATATAATTAACGCTAATAAATGA
The DNA here is from genome assembly GCF_014164465.1 of Vibrio sp. SG41-7. Taxonomy (NCBI): domain Bacteria; kingdom Pseudomonadati; phylum Pseudomonadota; class Gammaproteobacteria; order Vibrionales; family Vibrionaceae; genus Vibrio; species Vibrio sp. SG41-7. Next base: position 683 of record NZ_JACJFF010000067.1, read on the forward strand.
CTAAATATTTGTATAAATATAAGAGCGAAGAATAGTTGGCGATTTATTAGCTTTAACCTTGATGTTTAAACGTTGGCTTACTCTTTTTCGCAAGTGGTTTTTGCTTGTTTAAGCTTTGCTACTGAGATAGGTCATAGAGAGGCGTTAAATGAAGCGTGTGCAGCTCGGCAGGTTGTTTTGGTGATCGGGTTGGAGTTGGATTAAATAGCAATAAAAAAAGCCGCTATGGAAGCGGCTTTGGATGAGAACGGAGTGAAGTGCTTTAAGTTAGATCAGCGCACCAATACTCAGTACAACGATGCAGAACACCATTAAGATACCGACTAATGGCATTACCCATTTAACCCAGCGAACATAAGGGACGCGGGCAATCGCCAAGCCACCCATCACAACCGCAGAGGTCGGGGTGATTAGGTTCACCAAGCCAGATGCCGATTGGTAAGCGGTGATCACAAGGTCACGACCTACGCCAGCAAAGTCAGCCAATGGTGCCATGATTGGCATAGTCAGTACCGCTAACCCTGACGTTGATGGTACTAAGAATGACAATAGAATCTCTAAGAAGAACATCACGTTAATAAAGATAACTGAAGAAAGCCCCGTCACCATTTGTTCTGCAGAGAACAGAATCGTATCGGTGATCATACCGCGGTCCATCACGACCACGATACCACGCGCGATACCGATGATAAGCGCTACACCAAGTAGGTCGCGGGCACCATCAATGAAGCTAGTCGTAAACTCTTCTTCGCTCATGCGAGCTACAATACCGACAATGATTGTCGCGGCTAAGAACATCGCGGAGATCTCTGCCATCCACCAGCCAGCCACCGATACACCGTAAATCATCACAGCGAAAGATCCACCGAAAATAGTGAGGATTAATTTACGCGTTGTGGTGAAATCAAGTTTTTCGTCGCTCGCGTTACCAAGGAAGTGCGCTTTGTTCTCTTCGTATTTGTCGTAGACAATCGATGTTGTTGGGTCAGCTTGAACCATTCTTGCGTAACGCATGACGTAGGCAACACAAATTATCCAACCAATAACGAGCATGGCAATACGCAGCACGATACCGTCAGTAAATGGGATACCAGAGGCGTTGGCAGCGATCACGGTTGCGAATGGGTTAATCGTTGACCCTAGCACACCAATCCCTGCGCCAAGCAGTACGGTCGCAGCAGCAACAAGAGGATCAAAGCGTGCAGCCATCATTACTGGTACTAGCAGCGTATAGAATGGCAGTGATTCTTCAGCCATGCCGTAGACGGTACCGCCAGCAGCAAACAATGCCATCAGTATCGGTATCATCAACTCTTCTCGCCCTTCTAGGCGGGCGGTGACGCGTTCGATACCGGCATCGATGGCGCCAGTTTTGGTTACTAGCCCTAAGAAGCCACCAATGATTAAGATGAACAGCGAAACATCGATTGCTGCAGCTTCATAGCTATTGTGGTCGTAGAAACCGTCAATAGGTGCGAGTAGTACGTCAATCACACCTTGAGGGTTACCTTCTACTGCTTGATAGGTGCCGGTTACCGGTACTTCTCGACCTAACTCTTCATTCATTGCTCGGTCGTATTGACCTGCTGGAACAACCCAGGTAAGCAGGGCTACGAATGCAATTAGAATAAATAGAATGGTGTAGGCAGAAGGGAATTTAAAGTTGGCAAAGAAGCCGCCCTTTTTTTTCTCGCTTGGTATCGTCTGAGTCGTCATGGCTATCTCCTTACATCATCCTAAATAGAATTGACGTGAATTAGCGACTAATGTTTATAGATTGTAAATACAGTGACATTTATAAAGCATTCAACGATATAAAACTCTTGTCCTTATAGAGCGAGCATCTATATGACGTTGCCGACTTTAAATATAAGTATCTTTATATTTATATATCCAAATGAATTAAGATTTAATTTAACTGCGGTTATTTTATTCCTTACGTCGGAATTTAAGTTTGGTATTGTTCACAAAAATAGTGACCAATGAATAGGCTGAAAAACGTTAGAAAAAGAGCAAGGTTTTTTGGTTAGTTAGCTTGGATTAATATTCGATGTGAATTAGAGGGAAACAAGGGGTGGTTGCGTTGGCAGGCATTGTTAATGAATGGCGTGAATATTATTGGAATTTTATTCAAACTTTATTTTTATTCGGATTTTTAGGTTTATAATGTTTATTTGATACGTATCAAATAAACACATTGTGCAGAAAAGAAAAAAGGAAGCCGAAGCTTCCTTTTAGGTTTGGTTTTTCAGCGAGTGTTAGATAAACAGACCGCCGAATGCGAAGCCGAGTGCTACCGCTGTACTGATTGTTGCCACACCAGGAATGAAGAATGGGTGGTTAAATACGTACTTACCAATACGAGTTGAACCTGTGTCATCCATCTCAACCGCTGCCAGTAGCGTAGGGTAAGTTGGAAGTACGAACAGTGCACTTACCGCAGCAAAAGAAGCCACGGCTGTTAGTGGTGCTACGCCAATCGCTAGAGCTGCAGGCATCAGTGCAACCGTTGTTGCGCCTTGAGAGTAAAGCAGCATAGAAGCGAAGAACAGAACAAGAGCCAGCATCCAAGGGTAGTCAGCCAGTAGAGCACCAGCAACGTCTTTGATTTCAGCAACGTGTGCATTCACAAACGTTGAACCTAACCAAGCCACACCCAGTACACATACACACGCAGTCATACCAGAGCGGAATGTTGGAGCCGAAGAAATCTTCGCTGCATCAATCTTAGTGAACATCACGATTGCCGCTGCTGCTGCCAGCATCACAGACATGATCGCTTCGTTACGGCCTAGTGCTGGGTTTTCAATTAGGCCAACAGAGCTAGAGATAGCGGCTGCGTAGCAAACAACAAAACCAATCGCTGCAAGGAAGATGTAAGTCGCCTTCTTCGCTGTTGGTAGAATTTCGCGTTTCTCTTCTGTTGCTAGCTTGATTAGACCTTTCTCTAGACGTTCTTGGTAAATAGGATCGTCTTTCAGTTCGCTGCCCATGTAGTTAGCGACAACCGCACCAACCATACAAGCGATGAAGGTTGTTGGAATACAAACCATCAATAACGTTAGGTAATCGACACCAAAGGGTGCCAGCATCGCTGCGAAAGCCACAACTGCTGCCGAAATAGGCGAAGCTGTGATCGCAATTTGAGAGGCCACAACTGCGATAGACAGTGGACGAGAAGGACGAACACCTTGGCCTTTTGCTACTTCTGCAATAACAGGCAGCGTAGAGAATGCTGTGTGACCAGTACCCGCCATCAGTGTCATTACAAAGGTCACAATCGGCGCGTAAAAGGTGATACGTTCAGGGTGTTTACGCAAAAAGTTTTCTGCAATTTGTACCAACCAGTCCATACCGCCAGCAACCTGCATTGCTGCAATTGCGGTGATAACCGACATGATGATCAAAATTACATCGACCGGGATAAAAGATTGGCTTGTTGGAACACCAAGAATTAATGAAAGGGCAATAACACCAGCACCACCGGCAAAACCAATACCGATACCGCCAATTCTGGCCCCCAAAAAGATAAAGAGCAGGACGACAAATAGTTCTACTGCAATCATAAGTAACACCTCATTTTAGATTTTATTATGTGAACATTCGCCACTGGAATGTTCACATAATAGTTCTATGGTTAAGCAAGAACGCAACTAACGGAAATCCACAAGATCAGCAGGGTTAACCGTATTGGAGCCTAAAAAAGGGCTCCGTTTGGAGCCCTTTCTCGCTACCGTTATTCGTAGCGTTTAGCTTTATACTGAGGATGCATCAGATTTTCAACAGAGAAAATGTCATCAAGTTCTTCTTCGCTCAATAAACCGCGCTCTAGAACCACATCACGAACACTCTTGCCTGTTTCCGCACAAATCTTACCAACGATGTCACCTTCGTGGTGGCCAATGTATGGGTTTAGGTAAGTTACGATACCGATAGAGTTAAATACGTGAGATTCACATACTTCTTTGTTTACAGTAATGCCGTCTACACACTTGTCGCGTAGGTTCACACATGCGTTTGTTAGGATGTCTAAAGACTCAAACATGCTTTGTGCGATAACGGGTTCCATTACGTTCAGTTGAAGTTGACCGCCTTCTGCTGCGAAAGAAACCGTGTTGTCGTTACCTAGAACTTTAAAGCAAACTTGGTTTACTACTTCAGGTACAACTGGGTTTACTTTAGCAGGCATGATTGAAGAACCCGCTTGCAGTTCCGGTAGGTTTAGCTCGTTGAAGCCAGTACGTGGACCTGAAGAAAGAAGACGTAAGTCGTTACAGATCTTAGACAGTTTAACGGCTAGACGTTTAAGTGCGCCGTGCGTCATTACGTATGCGCCACAGTCAGACGTTGCTTCGATTAAATCTTCAGCCGCTACACACTCTAAGCCAGTTACTTCTGCTAGGTGCTTAACTGCTAGGCCTTGATAACCCGGTGCTGCGTTCAGACCAGTACCGATAGCTGTTGCGCCTAGGTTAACTTCAAGCAGTAGTTTTGAAGTGTATTCTAGGTTTTTGATTTCTTCGTTGATGGTTACAGCCCAAGCGTGGAACTCTTGGCCAACCGTCATAGGTACAGCATCTTGAAGTTGAGTACGACCCATCTTCAAAATTGTGTTGAATTCTTGGCTCTTAAGCTCAAATGCACCTTTTAGGTATTCGATAGCATCGATCAGTTTACGAACGCTGTTGTAAACAGAGATGCGGAAGCCCGTTGGGTAAGCACAGTTTGTAGATTGGCTGCGGTTTACATGGTCATTTGGGTTGATGAACTCGTATTGGCCTTTTTCTTTGCCCATAAGTTCAAGTGCCACGTTCGCAACGACTTCGTTCGCGTTCATGTTTACAGAAGTACCAGCACCACCTTGGAAAACGTCCGATGGGAACTGATCCATGCACTTGCCCGTGTCTAGAATGAGGTCACAAGCTTCGATGATGTATTTAGCCACTTCGCTTGGAATTACACCTAACTCTTTGTTTGCTAAAGCCGCTGCTTTCTTTGTCATCACCATACCGCGAACGAATTCAGGTACATCTGAGATCGTTACATTTGAGATGTTGAAGTTTTCAACTGCGCGTAGAGTGTGGATGCCGTAGTAAGCATCAGCCGGAACATGACGTTGACCTAATAGATCTTCTTCGAGACGAGTAGCTTGAGGAGCTTCAACTTGAGCTTCTGATTGAGTAGCCATAACAGGATCCTTAGAGAATTATTCTGATTATATAGTTAGTTATTAGCCTATTCTGTGTGCAAATACTCCGTTCGCTAGAATATTGGGCTGATAAATCCGTCCTGACTTATGTGGCACATGATACTGTACTTAGCGCATAAAAATATTAAGTTGATCACCTTTTTCGTTTTTGTTTCGTCAATATTTAGCAAACTTATTCCGGGTCAATAAACACGCTTATTTACAGGATAAATTTGAGATTGGTAGGGCTTTCAGCGTAAACTGGACGTAACAAAGGAGGGCGTGTGTTTCCTATCTTATTATTACTCTTTATCTTCGTACCCATCATTGAGATTGGGCTATTTATTCAAGTTGGTGGCTTCTTAGGATTGTGGCCAACTATCGCGTTGGTTCTGATCACTGCATTTGTGGGTGCATCGCTGGTTCGTAGCCAAGGCATTCAGACACTTATGTCTGTTCAAGGTCGGTTGCAACAAGGCGAAATGCCAGCACAACAGATTCTTGAAGGCGTGATGCTTGCGGTTGCAGGCGTATTGCTGCTGACTCCGGGATTTATGACGGACGCACTCGGTATGTTGGTATTGTTACCAGCACCAAGAGCGATGATTGCCAAGAAAATGATGGAAAAAATGGTGGTGACCAATATGTCTGGTGGTTTCCATGCGGGTGGACAAGCTGGTTTTGGCCAGAGCCCATTTGGACAAGACCCATTCAATTCAGGTCCATCTGACCAATCAAAAGATGGCAACACCTTTGAGGGTGAGTTTGAGAAGAAAGACGACGACAACGATCGTAACCGCTTAAACTAATCCGTTTTTTCTCTCTTCTTTATATAGAGGGAAAAACAGAAAAGGCTCTTACCTTTATCCTTCGCAAGAAAGTGATAATGGTAAGAGCCTTTTTTATTGCATGTTACCTGCTATTTACGATTACTAGCTGGAACAGGTAACAGGCCGTGCGAGCGGTTATTTACTGAGATTGGTATTATACCGCGCCTTCAAATCCCATTTGTCGCCATGCTTCGAACGCAATAATGGCCACTGCGTTAGACAGGTTCAAGCTGCGTGCTTCTGGCATCATTGGAATACGAATACGTTGCTCCATTGGCATACTTTCGATGAACTCAGCAGGCAGACCGCGAGACTCAGGGCCAAACATCAGTACATCACCTTGTTGGAATTTTGCATCCACGTGGTGACCTGTCGTTTTAGTGGTGCAAGCAAAGATGCGGAAATCACCCTCGCGTTCATTCTCTAGATACTCAAGGAAGGCTTCTAGATTCTTGTGACGCTTAACTCGTGCAAGGTCGTGATAATCTAAGCCCGCACGACGAACTTTTTTCTCTTCGAAATCAAAACCAAGCGGCTCGATAAGGTGCAGGTTTGCGCCGCAGTTAGCTGATAGGCGGATGATGTTACCCGTATTGGGCGCGATTTCTGGTTCGTATAGAGCGATATCAAACATGTTGGTTCACAAGAATAATCAAAGATAGCCAGAGTATACGGTGGCAAGCTGAGTGAGTACAGTTCGCCACCCTCAGCTTACGCTTGGTTCGCTAGTGCCTGCGCGTAGTTTTCAGATACCGCATTCCAATTCACTACGTTCCACCATGCATTGATGTAATCAGGACGACGGTTTTGGTAGCTGATGTAATAGGCGTGTTCCCAAACATCGAGTGCAAGAATGGGCTCGCCGTTACTGGCAACCGTATCCATCCACGGATTATCTTGATTTGAGGTCGAGATGATCTTCAGTTGTCCTTCTTCAACCACTAGCCAAGCGAAGCCTGAACCAAAGGTATTGATTGCCGCTTGAGCGAACTGATCTTGGAATGTCTCGAAATCTCCGAAAGTACTTCTGATAGCCTCGCCAAGCTAGCCCGTGGCTTCACCACCACCGTCTTGCGACATGCAGTTCCAATACAAGATGTGATTGTAGTAACCGCCACCATTATTACGAACCGCAGGGCTGAGCTGAGAAATGTTAGCGAAGATCTCGGTCAGAGACTGTTGCTCTAGCTCGCTGCCAGAAACAGCCGCAACAAACTTATCGTAGTAGGTTCTATGATGCTTGCTGTAATGCACTTCCATCGTCTTAGCATCAATGTAAGGTTCTAGGGCGTCGTAAGCGTAGGGTAAAGCAGGGAAAGTGTGTGACATGGTAAATCCTCCTTAATTAGAGGATTTACCATAGTGATAATAACAATCATTATCAACTGTGATCTTTGTGGGGGTATTATACCGGCAAGATTGGCAGGGTGATTTCGAGTTGTAATCCACCGAGCTGGCTACGGCTTGCAGTGATGGTTCCGCTGTGTTGGCGAATCGCACTTTCTGTAATGGTGAGGCCAAGCCCAGTACCACCTGAATTACGATCGCGTGCCGTTGAAACGCGGTAGAAAGGTCTGAAGATAGAATCCAGTTCATCCTCCGGGACACCATCACCGTTGTCATTGACGCAAATCGTCAGCTGATCTTGGACAACATGGAATTGCACATCGACTTGGTCTTTGCCGTAGTAGATAGCATTGCGAGTAATATTGTCTAAGGCACTCATCAGCAGCTTAGGATTACCCGAAATAGAACGCTCTGGGATCTCTGAAAACGTCAGTAATTTACCCATCTGTTCAGCTTCAAACTCTGCATCTTTTAAGATCTCTTCCCATAAGCTCGAGATAGGTTGAACCTCACGAGTAATGTGGCTGTCGACCTGCATACGAGATAGCGTCAGTAGCTCACTGATCATTTGTTCCAAACGCTGCGCTTCGGTATCAATACGTTCTAATTCTTGGCTCTCACCTTGCTTACGAATTGCCAGTGCATTGGCCATGCGTAGACGAGTCAATGGCGAGCGCAGTTCGTGTGAAATATCAGAAAGTAGTCGCTGTTGCCCTGAAATCATCTGGTTTACCGCTTCCACCATTTGGTTAAAGCTTTCACCTGCTTGTCTGAATTCTGAGGTGCCTTTTTCGAGCTGAGGATCGACCTCAAATTGACCTTTTGCTACACGTTGCGCAGCGCGCTCTAGCCTACGTGCGGGTTGACTCAATGCCCAAGCTAGCCATAGTAATAGCGGGGTACTCGCTAGCATTACCGCAAGCAACAGTTGTAAAGGTCTATCAAACAGTCGTAGCAAAAATGGCGGTGGTTGGTTCCATTTTACTCCGGCATACATCAGTAATTCTTCACCAGCGAGTGTGATAGGTACTGGCCCTGCCACCATGTAGTGTCCGTATAGTTTCTGTTTTGGTACTTCAGGGTTATCAATCGAGGTAACAAAGTTGCGAATCGCCTTAAGCTTATAGTCCGAATGTCTTTTTGACGTAAGGACAGCGCCTTCTAGGTCGGTCAAATAGATGCGAGCACGAGAATCCTTGCGGCTACGTGGTGCCTCAAGTTGGAACACAATTTTGCCTAGATTAGGTTCTTTGGCGTAGCGTTTCTCTGTGATTTTAGCGATACGCTCGAGTTTATCGAGGTGATCTGCGGGCACATCTCGCGCCACTCGAGGGTCTAAATGGGGAAGTGACAGCACCGACAAAAGCACCAGTAACATGGTGAACCAAAAGATAGCAAAGATACGTCCATATAAGCTGGTGATTTTAGGGATGCGCATTAATCTTCCTCTACCAATAAGTAGCCACGGCCTCGTAAGGTTTTGATGCGAGACTTACCATCGCTGCGCTCTGGAATCTTCTTGCGTAGATTGGATATGTGCATGTCTATCGCGCGGTCAAACGCCGCCAGCCTTTTGCCTAAAACATCCAAGCTCAGTGCTTCTTTGGTGATCACTTGCCCCGGGTTTTGGATGAGATGGCTCAGCAAAGCGAATTCTGTGGTGGTGAGATCGATAATCTGTCCATTACAGTAAGCCTCTTGCTTGCCAGGGAAGACTTCGATGTCTTGGTATTGAATGATGTCGCTGGCTGATTTAGGCGCGGTGTTAGTCTGTGTTCTACGCAAGATGGCACGAATACGAGCGAGCAGTTCTCGGTCACTGAACGGCTTTGGCAAATAATCATCTGCGCCAAGTTCAAGGCCAATAACACGGTCGATCTCTTCGCCTTTGGCAGTCAGCATCAATACTGGTGTTTCCCAGTTTTCTCTCAGTTTCTTTAGCGTTTCCATACCGTTAAGGCGCGGCATCATCACATCCAGAAGAATCAGATCAATCTCATCATTGATAGCGTCAAGTCCCGCATAGCCATCATTGGCTTCGGAAACAGTGAAGCCCTCAAAGCTCAGGATGTCTTTCAGTAAGCTGGTTAGTTCTGTGTCGTCATCAATAAGAAGAATGTTCGCCATTGGGAAGCCTTAATCGGTTATCTACTATTTACACGTTAATAATACTGCTAATTATTCGTCAACTTTCACTCTTTACGATTCTTTACGCTTTCTAAACGTCACTTTACGAGGGAAAGACTAATCTATATCTAAGCGCTGAGAAACAGACGCAATACATGACTTATTATACCGAATCGAGGCAACAATTATGAAAATGACTAAGAAACTTGTACTAGTAGCAGCGGCACTTCCACTTATGTTAGGTACAGCGAGTGCGTTTGCATACGGCGGTGGTGATAAAGGTGATCACAAAGGTATGCACGGTAAGTGTGGTGGCTTCGATAAGAAAGTGATGCGCCAACTAGACCTGACGGATGCTCAAAAAACAGAACTAAAAGAGATGCGCGAAGCGAACCGCGCTGAGATGAAAGCAAAACACTCAGGCAACAAAGCAGATAAAATGGCGCAAATGAAAGCGCATCACGAGAAAGTTCAAGATCTAGTTCTAGCTGATACTTTTGATGAAGCTGCAGCAAACGACCTAGCAAGCCAAATGGTTGAGAAGCAAACAGAGCGTCGCGTAGCAATGCTTAAGAAGCAACACCAAATGATGAGCGTACTAACGCCTGAGCAAAAGACTCAGCTGAAAGAAATCCAACAAGAGCGCATGGCGAAGTGTGCTGACAAAATGGAAAAACGCATGAACAAAGACAAGTAATTCATGGCTTGAGAAAGCTGAATTGATTGAAAGTGTTTAGAAAAAAGCGGCCTAGTGCCGCTTTTTTGATCTTTAAAAATGAATGTATTACATCATGGCTGTCATATTCAATCGGTTGTTTGCGGGTTATACTTTGTGCTATCAGTCACTTTACAGCCAATTTATGAAACAAGAATACGCACGTTTAGTTACGCTCGCCGCTTGGGCTGCCACCATCATTGCTTCCATATTATTGGTTGTGAAGGTTGCTGCGTGGTGGGTGACAGGTTCAGTCAGTTTATTAGCTTCTGTGGTTGATTCGCTGTTGGATATCGCCGCTTCTGTCGTCAACCTAGTGGTGGTTCGCTACTCTCTTCAGCCTGCCGATAAAGAACATACCTTTGGTCATGGTAAGGCTGAGTCTCTTGCTGCATTAGCGCAGGCAATGTTTATTTCCGGTTCCGCTTGTTTCCTTATTCTTAATGGTATTGAGCGTTTCTTCCGACCGCATGAGCTGAACTCTCCTGAAATTGGTATTTATGTCAGCTTGTTCGCGATCGTAATGACCTTTGGTTTGGTTCGATTCCAAAAACATGTTGTCAGCAAAACGGGCAGCCAAGCGATAGCCGCCGATTCACTGCATTATCAATCCGACCTTTATATGAATGCAGCGATCATGCTCGCGCTAGCACTGAGCTGGTTTGGCATTGGTCAAGCGGACTCGGTATTCGCGATTGGTATCGGTATCTACATTCTTTACAGTGCCTACCAAATGGCAACAGAAGCCATTCAATCTTTGCTTGATAGAAAGCTGCCAGATGAAGAATTAAAACAGATAAAAGAGACATCGCTGAGTGTGGAAGGTGTGCTTGGCGTGCATCAACTAAGAACGCGTCGTTCAGGGCCTGTTCGGTTCATTCAATTGCATTTAGAACTCGAAGATAATATCCCACTTATTGAAGCGCACCGCATTTCTGACGAAGTAGAAGACAAGCTTATCTCCGTTTTCCCTGATGCTGATGTATTAATTCATCAAGACCCGTATTCGGTCGTATTTGGACCAGAGAAGCAGCAGAAATTTCACTCATGGTAAGCGGGCTAAAAAAGGGTTGGCAAATGGTAAGTAGGTGGCTTTTGAACTAAAGTGAGTAAAAATTACTAATTCTTCGGTGATTCAAAAACCACCTTAGTAACAATTAATGTTGATTCTGATGTGAATCAACAAAGTTACTGAGTAAAACTGTAATACTCTTACAGAAGTAGAAATGTTACATAATTTTACGCGATTTAAGTGCTATTCCTGTTGAGGAAATGTAACATAACGCACAAATATAGATTTAAAATCTTGTTGATATACAATCAGCAAGAATAAGAATTGAATAATAGATTCCCAAAAATCGAGGGTGAGCATGATTAAGAAGATCGGTGTTTTGACCAGTGGTGGTGACGCTCCAGGCATGAACGCAGCAGTTCGTGGTGTAGTTCGTACTGCGCTATCAGTTGGCATTGAAGTTTACGGTATTTACGATGGCTACCAAGGCCTTGTTGAAGACCGTATCGAAAAGCTTGACCGTTCAAGCGTATCTGACGTGATCAACCGTGGTGGTACTTTCTTAGGTTCTGCACGTTTCCCTGAGTTCAAAGACGTTGCTGTTCGTGAGAAAGGCATCGAGAACCTTAAGAAGCACGGTATCGAAGCACTAGTTGTTATCGGTGGTGACGGTTCTTACATGGGTGCTAAGAAACTGACTGAGATGGGTTACCCATGTATCGGTCTTCCAGGCACAATCGATAACGATATCGCGGGTACTGACTACACAATCGGCTACCTAACAGCGCTTAACACTGTTATTGATTCAATCGACCGTCTTCGTGACACGTCTTCTTCTCACCAACGTATTTCTATTGTTGAAATCATGGGCCGTCACTGTGGTGACCTTACGCTTATGTCAGCAATCGCGGGTGGTTGTGAGTACATCATCACACCTGAGACTGGCCTAGATAAAGATCAGCTTATCAGCAATATCCAAGATGGTATTGCGAAAGGTAAGAAGCACGCAATCATCGCTCTAACTGAGTTAATGATGGATGCGAATGAACTAGCGAAAGAGATCGAAGCTTCAACAGGTCGTGAAACTCGTGCAACGGTTCTTGGTCACATCCAACGTGGTGGTCGCCCGACTGCATTTGACCGTGTACTGGCTTCTCGCATGGGTAACTACGCTGTTCACCTTCTTCAAGAAGGCCACGGTGGTCGTTGTGTTGGTATCGAGAAAGAAGCGCTTGTTCACCACGACATCATCGACTGTATCGAGAACATGCAGAACCCAGACCGTTCTGAGCTGTTTCGCGTTGCAGAAGAGTTGTTCTAAGCCACGCTTAGCGTTCGCTTAAAATATTAAAAGCCGCTGATTGTTCAGCGGTTTTTTTGTGCCTGTTGTTTTAAAACCAAATCTCAGGCAATAAAAAAGGCCAACCTAAGTTGACCTTTCATTTAATCTAAACGGTGACGTTTAAATTAAGCTTTTGCTTCAGCTGCTGCTTTAGCGATAGCTGCGAAGCTTTTCGCGTCTAGAGCTGCGCCGCCAACTAGAGCACCGTCGATGTCTGGTTGTGCGAAGTAAGCTGCTGCGTTTTCTGGCTTAACAGAACCGCCGTATTGGATAACAACTTTCTTAGCAACGTCTTCAGATTTCTCTGCGATGTGTGCACGGATTTGAGCGTGGATGCGTTGTGCATCTTCAGCTGTAGCTGCTTTACCAGTACCGATAGCCCAGATTGGTTCGTAAGCGATGATAGCGCCTTCAAGAGCTTCAACACCTTGAGTGTTGATAACAGCGTCAAGTTGACGAGCACATACAGCAACAGTTTCGCCTGCTTCGTTTTGTGCATCAGACTCACCGATACAAAGAACTGGAGTTAGGCCGTTCTCTTTTAGGAATGCGAATTTCTTAGCAACGAATTCGTCAGACTCAGCGTGGTATTCACGACGTTCAGAGTGACCGATGATGATGTGAGATGCGCCGAACTCTTTAAGCATTGCTGGAGACATGTCGCCAGTGAATGCACCGCTGTTGTTTAGGTCAGAGTTTTGAGCACCTAGGATGATCGCGCTGCCCGCTTCAGTAAGCGTACGCTCAGCAAGATCAACGAAAAGTGCTGGTGGAGCAACTGCTACGTCTACGCCTGTTACGCCTTCAAGTTCAGCGTTAAGACCGTTTAGTAGATCAACAACCATTTCTTTGCTGCCGTTTAGTTTCCAGTTACCCATAACTACAGGATGACGCATAGGAATATCTCCAAAGTATTTAAATAAATCGAATGTAAAAAAGTAAACTTTATTACGAAATAATATAACAGAATAATATCAACAGATCATGACTGTGGTCATGACTTTCTTGGATCTTACTCAATGGTCAGAGTAGATTTTGAGCATATATCAGTGATCCGGCAGACAGAATAATAGCTAACTTCTCGGATTTTTCATCGTTAGTTGCTATTAAGGGACAAACGATTGCGTTAACAATAGGAAGTAATAATGCCGAATCTAGTTCTAGAGTACTCAAATTCAGTGGATGAGCGAGTGAATATCCAAGGTTTACTAGAAGATCTTCATCAAGTTACATTAAACTGCGGTTTGTTTGATGTACCTTCTGTGAAGTCTCGTTCACTGCGCTGTCATAACTGGTTGGTCGGTGATGAAGAGGACAATGTGGATTTTGTTCATATTAGCTTCGAGTTACTTTCAGGACGTACCGAAGAACAGAAAAGAGAATTGTCGCGTTTGTTGATGCAAACCTTACAAGAACAGGCAAGCCATATCCGTAGCCTAACGGTCAACATACGAGATATGGATAAAAGTTGCTTTCAGAAAGTGATGAATTAGCTTAAAAGAATCAACTAACTAAAAGTGATTAACTGACTATTTGCTGCTAACTTTTTGGTAGCGTATTAATTTTTTGAGTATTTAAGATGTCGATGAAAGATTTACTGCTCTCTTTCAAAGGGAGAATTGGTCGTAAGACTTACTGGATTTGGAATATTTTCTACTATATAGCGATTACTGGTTTCGCTACTGGTATCTCTGTTTTATTCCCTACTTACTCTTACATCCTGCTACCAATCTTCCTGTTGCTGCTAGTGATCCCAGATCTGGCGGTCACTGCTAAGCGCTGGCACGACCGCAATAAGTCGAACTACTGGCTATTGCTGAATGTGCCACTCGTGCTAGGGCGCCTTGCTTCACCAATGGCAGCGACCACGACAGAGCCAGTATCGCCAGTTCATATGGCGGCAACGGTTGCTGCATTAGTGTGTGGCTTATGGATTCTGATTGAGTGTGGCTTGTTGAAAGGCACAGAAGGCCGCAATGATTACGGCGAAGATCCCGTTTAAAGGTTGAATGATTGAGAAGTAAGAAGGGAGCCTTGTGCTCCCTTTTTATTTTTAAGGCGTTTTTCTTTGAATGGGTTTTTGGCGCTAGTACATTTCAACAGTTAGTCTATTGTAACGGTTAGTATATTTTTGGCTCTGTATTTGGCCTGAAAGGCACGACATTTTCAGGCAGAGATTCTTCAAAATCGCAGCGGCCTTTGAGTGCATCTTGGAATTTACAGACCTGACAGCGCAGCTCTTGCATCAGAACAACATTAGCGTGATGTGGATTCTTGCAGCGGCTGACGACTAAATCGATATGACTTTGTTGAGCGCGAAGCCTGTTTTGCATGGTCTCTGAGGCTGAGCAAATCATCTGTTCGCACATCTCGTGTTTGAATTGATCGAATGCTTTCGGATCGCTTTTCGCGAGTTGGACCAGTTCATCAAAAGGGGGCAGTTTTTGATTGGGCTGTGGATGTGCCATGATTCCTTCCTTAGCATTAAGCATGTTTCATATGCTTTAAGCTTAAGAAAGAAATTTGTACAAATTTTAATCTATTGGTGTTTTCTCAACATTGAGACAGGATCAGTAACTTGGCGTTAGAGTATAAGTACAACGACGCTCGCCAGTAATGATGTGTTCAGTGCGGCTCACATGACATTCATCTTTGAGTAATTCTTTGAAAACATTGAGCTCAGATTGGCACAGGCTAGGGCAGCGAGTCGCAGCCTTGCAGATAGGGCAGTGGTTCTCGATCAAGATGTAGTGATCGTCATGCTCTTGAAGTTCAGCCATGTAGCCTTCGTCTTCACGCAGCTGGGTGAGTTTTTTAAGCTTGCTGATCAGCGAGTCACAATCAGACAGCGCGGTTTGATATTGCTTAAGGGTGTGTTGTTCACGCTCGGCCGCAACCTTAGCTAACCCCTCTTTACCAAACAGATTCTCGACAGCATCGATCACTTGAATCGTGAGCTCACCGTGTCGATCTGAAAATTGACCATGGCCTTGTTGAGTCAGGGACCAATGGCGAGTTGGGCGACCTACTTTTACTTTAACATCATGAAACGCAAGAATACCGTCATCTTCCAAACTTTGTAGGTGCTGTCTGGCACCCATTGTCGTCATGCCAAATTCTTCTGACAGTTGTTTCGCGGTTACCGCGCCTTGACGCTTAATGGTCTGTAAGATTTTGTCGCTTGTTTTCATACTATCTCTACCTAATGAACCTTACTATTATGAGGCAAGGTGTTTATAAAGCAAACCATTTACTATGGCGTAGGTGAAATGCACAGGTTATTGATGGCCAATAAAACAAAAGGCTGATACTTGGTATCAGCCTTCGCGTGTTCTGTTGAACCTAGTTTAGGTTTACAGGATGTGACCAATCACTTCTGGGTCTTTACGTTCTAGATAGTGAATAGACTTGATGCGACGAATAGTACGGCAGCGACCACGGATAAGCAGTGTTTCTGTGGTTGCGATATTGCCTGTACGAGTGATGCCTTCTAGTAGGTCACCCTTAGTAAT
This sequence comes from Vibrio sp. SG41-7, assembly GCF_014164465.1. Taxonomy (NCBI): domain Bacteria; kingdom Pseudomonadati; phylum Pseudomonadota; class Gammaproteobacteria; order Vibrionales; family Vibrionaceae; genus Vibrio; species Vibrio sp. SG41-7. The sequence continues at coordinate 16,756 of NZ_JACJFF010000067.1, forward strand.
ACCCGTTGCAGAGAACACAACGTTGTCGCTACGAGCCATGTCTTCCATCTTCAACACGATACCCGCCGTTACGCCCATTTCTGCACAACGCTCTAGTTCAAGCTCACCGTGTTTGCGGTTCTCTTCTGTATCGCCTTTTACTTCATGACGAGGAAGCAGACGTGCGTGCATGTCGCCGTCGAGTGCGCGAATAACCGCAGCCGAAACCACGCCTTCAGGCGCGCCGCCGATGCAGTACATTACGTCGACTTCACTGTCTGGCATACACGTTAGGATAGAAGCAGCAACATCACCATCTGGCACTGCGAATACACGAACGCCCATCGCTTGCATGTCGGCAATCACTTGATCATGACGTGGCTTAGCCAATGTGGTTACTACCAGTGTATCGAGTGTTTTACCTAGTGCTTTGGCGATGTTTTCTAGGTTTTCTGTCAGTGGTAGTTCTAGGTCAATCACGCCTTTTGCACCAGGGCCAACAACCAATTTTTCCATGTACATGTCTGGCGCTTTTAGGAAGCTACCTTTTTCGCCTGCAGCCAATACAGCCAATGCATTTGATTGGCCCATTGCTGTCATGCGAGTCCCTTCAATTGGGTCAACGGCGATATCTACTGCATCACCGCCAATACCGACGTTTTCGCCGATGTATAGCATAGGTGCATCATCGATTTCACCTTCGCCGATAACGATCTCGCCGCTAATTTCGGTTTTGTTCAGTAGGCTACGCATTACTTCTACAGCAGCGCCATCTGCAGCGTTTTTATCGCCGCGGCCAAGCCACTTGTAACCAGCTAGTGCTGCACCTTCAGTGACACGAGAGAATGACATTGCTAAATCGCGTTTCATGCGGACTCCAAAATTTTCAAAAGGGGAATAGAAATTTCGCGGCGAATTTTACCATATCCCAAAGGAAACGTTTGCCTTTTTGTTTTTTGGGGATTGCTCTTGATCAATTTGCGGGTGAAAACAGGTAATATTCATCAAAATAATCAGTCTGTTGTCGCGGTAGTAATAATTCACGTCAATATTCGGTAAAAAGCGCTGTTTTTTTCATCGAATGGCGCAAAATATCGAATATATTGAGTGTTTATCCTTGCTCTGCTGAGTAGAATGGGGAAATAAGTGGAGTAGACCTTCACCATCAAACGGATAACTTAAAGGTAGGCCAGAATGTCTTTTGAAGTACTAGAGCAGCTAGAAGCAAAAATTCAAACAGCAGTAGATACAATTGCACTTCTTCAAATGGAAGTGGAAGAGCTTAAAGAAGAGAAACAAGCACTAGCAACAGAAGCTGGTGAGCTTAAAGAAAGCCGTCACGAGCTAGAGCAAAAAACTCAGCAAATGCAGGAAGAGCATTCAGCGTGGCAAGATCGCATCCGTAACCTTCTTGGTAAAATGGATGACGTAGAGTAATTGACTCTTCAGATTTAAAAAAAACGCCCGCTACTGAGTAGCGGGCGTTTTTGTTTGTATTCTTATGCTTCGTGTTCTTATGGTTTGTTTTATTATTTGAAGCTGAGTGAGAGTTACTCGATCTCTTCTTCTTCAACATCCAGATCAAGTTCTACATCTAAAGGCTCTGCCGAAAGAATAATGCCGGTGTTGTCAGCGTAGAGGTAATCTTCCGGTAAGAAGGTTACGCTGCCAAAGTTGACCGGTACGTCCAATTCGCCGACACCTTCTTGGCTCGCACCAACAGGGATTGAAGCCAAAGCCTGAATACCAATGTTCATGTCTTCTAGCTCATCGACTTCACGAACGCAGCCGTAAACCACAATACCTTCCCACTCATTGTCTTCGGCAAGTAGGGCAATCTCAGCATCGATCAGCGCTTTGCGTAGTGAGCCGCCACCATCGATTAACAACACACGTCCCAGACCATCTTGCTCTAATACGGAGCGAATCAAAGCATTGTCTTCAAAACACTTTAATGTCGTGATCTGTCCTGCGAAGGATGCACGTCCCCCGAAGTTGCTGAACATGGGCTCCACGACATCAACTTGATCCAAATATATGTCGCACAGTGCTGAAGTGTTGTATTCCATTAGTATACCTTTTGAACAATGAGCTTACTTTGAGTATATCGGTGCTTGATCCCTTTGCAATGATTAGTCTCATTTAACTCAATAGAGTTTGAGCTACGACAACCCCTGCAAACAATAGGTTAGTGACCAGTGAGCATTTCACAATCACTGGCATCATTGGTGCAATCTGCGCTGGTTTTTCGGTTTCCCAAACGGCCTTGCCATGTTTGTAAACAATAACAATGCTCAGTAAAAACGGCAGGCTGATCCAGGCCGGCTTTTCTTGAATCAGTAGGTAGATAGCGAAAGAAGCAAGGGCGAGCCCAAGCAGTGCAAAATGATAGTGCTTGGCTTTGCGTTGCCCTAGGCGAACCGCCATGGTGCGCTTACCACATTCGCTGTCGTTCTCTATATCACGCATGTTGTTGATGTTGAGTACCGCAACCGCCATTAATCCACAACCTAAGGCCGGAAGAAATAGGCTTGGCTCAACATGACCAGTGTGTAGGAAGTATGTGCCTGAAACGCCTAACAAACCGAAGAAGATAAATACCGATAAGTCGCCAAGGCCAATATAACCATAAGGTTTATTACCCACTGTGTAAGCGATGGCAGCCATTATGGCTAATACGCCTAACGCGATGAAAGATAAGATGCTTTCAATCGAGGTTAAGGCATGAAAAATAAGAATCAGCCCAGCGAGCATGGTAAACACGATGTTGAGGATGATCGCTTGCTTCATGGTTTTCGCGGTCACCGCGCCGGATTGCATTGCGCGTGTTGGCCCCAGACGGTTTTCGTTGTCGGTGCCTTTTACTGCGTCGCCATAGTCATTGGCTAGGTTCGACAGAATTTGTAATAAGGTGGCAGTTAAAAAAGCCAGTAGGGCTATTGATAGAGAAAACTGACCGCCGGCGAATGCTAAACTACTTCCTGTAAGAATAGAGACGAGTGCGAGAGGCAGAGTTTTTGGTCGTGCGGCATCAAGCCAAATCAGTAGAGATTGTTTCATCGTAGGTCTATTTCTTTGTAAGTCTTCGTTTCAAACTGTGATTTGAGTATACGCCCATTTTTCGGGTAATAAAAAGCCCACTCGAAAGTGGGCCTTGAATTCGCTTATTAGCTGCTATTTCTTTGAGATAGAGCAATAAGTTGGAGTTTTGTGTGCTACAGGATGAAGCGACTTAGGTCTTCGTCTTCTACGAGCTCGCCAAGCTTAGATATTACATAAGCTTCATCAATCAGCAATTTACTGCCTGCTCGGTCTGTTGCGTCAAATGAAATTTCATCCATTAGGCGCTCCATGACTGTGTGTAGACGACGCGCACCGATGTTTTCAGTGGTTTCGTTCACACGCCATGCTGCGTCTGCAATTTGGTTGATGCCATCTTCAGTGAACTCAATGCCGACATCTTCTGTTTTCATCAGGGCAATGTACTGCTCGGTCAGTGATGCCTTTGGCTCAGTAAGAATACGTTTGAAGTCATGTGCAGAAAGCGCTTCAAGTTCTACGCGGATTGGCAGACGACCTTGCAATTCAGGGATCAGGTCAGATGGCTTAGCCACTTGGAATGCACCTGATGTGATAAACAAGATGTGGTCAGTTTTAACCATGCCGTGCTTCGTTGATACTGTGCTGCCTTCGATTAGAGGCAGTAGGTCGCGCTGAACACCTTCACGAGATACGTCTGGGCCTGAGCTGTCGCCACGCTTACAGATTTTGTCGATCTCATCGATGAATACGATGCCGTTGTTTTCAGCGTTGAAGATTGCGCTCTCTTTTAGCTCTTCCTGGTTCACAAGCTTCGCAGCTTCTTCTTCAGTCAGTGCTTTGAATGCGTCTTTGATTTTCATCTTACGCTTTTTCTTGGTGTCGCCCGCTAGGTTTTGGAACATGCCTTGCAGCTGGTTGGTCATCTCTTCCATGCCTGGAGGTGACATGATTTCAACGCCCATTTGCGGCGCGGCTACATCAACTTCAATCTCTTTGTCGTCTAGCTTACCTTCGCGCAGTTTCTTGCGGAAAATCTGACGAGTGTTTGAAGAGGTGGTGTCTTCCGTTGATTGCTCGTTCTGACCCCAAGCATCACGTGCTGGTGGTAGAAGTGCATCAAGAATACGTTCTTCAGCTTGCTCTTCAGCGCGGTATTGTACTTTTTCCATCGCTTGTTGATGTGTCATCTTGATCGCAACGTCCGTTAGATCTCGGATGATGGTCTCAACTTCTTTACCAACGTAGCCAACTTCGGTGAATTTAGTCGCTTCTACCTTGATGAACGGCGCATTAGCGAGTTTCGCTAGACGGCGAGCAATTTCAGTTTTACCCACACCCGTTGGGCCAATCATCAGGATGTTTTTTGGCGAAACTTCAACACGCAGGCTTTCTTCAAGCTGCATACGACGCCAGCGGTTACGTAGAGCGATAGCCACTGAACGCTTAGCGTTGTCTTGGCCGATAATGTGGCGATTGAGTTCGTGAACAATTTCGCGAGGAGTCATCTCAGACATGGTTTTTCCTTAATTCTTTAATCACTGTTGAATACAACGTTATTGATGGAAGCGGTCGTTACTCTGGCTTTGGCAGCTCAACGGTGCTTTCTAGTTCTTCAATAGTGTGGTGATGGTTGGTGAATACACAGATATCGCCAGCAATGTTCAGCGACTTTTCTGCGATTTCACGCGCATCTAAATCAGTATTTTCTAATAGTGCAGTCGCTGCTGCTTGAGCGAAGTTACCGCCCGAACCGATCGCAATCAGGTCGTTCTCTGGTTGAACGACGTCACCGTTACCAGTAATGATCAGTGAAGCGGTTTCATCCGCGACTGCTAGCAGTGCTTCTAATTTACGTAGAGCACGATCGCTACGCCAATCCTTCGCCAGCTCAACGGCAGCTTTGGTTAGGTGGCCTTGGTGCATTTGCAGCTTGCTTTCAAATTTTTCGAATAGCGTGAAAGCATCTGCCGTACCGCCAGCAAAACCAGCCAGTACTTTGTTGTTGTATAGGCGACGTACTTTACGGGCATTGCCCTTCATTACAGTATTGCCTAGAGATACTTGTCCATCACCCGCGATGACGACTTTATTATTACGACGTACAGATACAATGGTAGTCACGAGTAGGGCCTCTTAATATTTCTTATCTTTGGGTATAAAAAGTATATGAGGATGGTGCTCGGATAATTCAAGGAAGGGCGAGTGATGTCGCGCAACTTATCGGCGGAAGTTGTAAGGAAAACTGATTAAAGGGAGTAAATAAAAGAAAACCTCCACAATGGGAGGCTTTCGGAGTTTGGTTTTCGGCTTTTGCTAAGATTAAGACTGCGGCTATCGCTAAATCTAAATCTAAATCTAATCGGTGTCTTTCCAAATAGCGCAAGGTTCGATTTTCGCCCGTTGCAGCTTATGACGATCGCGCTCGGCGTCACGCTTCAACTTGTATGGCCCTAAAACCACACGGTACCAGCTACTGCCGTCTTTTTTACGGATTTCACTCGAGATACCTTGGAACGCAATATCTAACTTGCGCGTTTCTGCCTGTGCTGACGTTTTGTAAGCGCCACACTGCATCACGTAAGGGATCTTAGAGATCTCTTGCTCTTTGGCTTTAACTTCAATCTCGCGGCTTGGCAGCGTTTCAACGTAGTCCCACTTCTCTTCAGGAGGCGGTGGAATCACTTTCGCTGGTTTTGGCTTAGGTTTTGGTTTGGTAGCCACAGGTGTTGGTGCTGGCGGCTCAGGATCATTACTCAATAAGTAAAGTCCATAACCAAAACCACCGGCAAGGAGGATCGCCAAAAGACCACTGCGCCAAGGTTTACGGCGAGGGGCTTGTTTCTTGGTCGGTTTTTTCGTGCCACGACCGCGCTTTACATAATCTCTATTAGCCACAAGACAATTCAATAGTTGCTGATTCTGTCCTCATGGTAATCCAGATTGCGCGAGGATAATAGTGCAGAAATGGAAGCGGCACATCAAAATGTGCCGCAGATTTATAAGGGTATTTCTGAGGGTTACATTCGAGGTGGTGCGGTGCTGCCTCTAACGACTAATTTAGCTTCAAGCAGACGCGAACCTGCTTGCACATCGTTGCCCTTCAATAGATCAAGCATCATCAACATCGCTTGGCGTCCAATCTCATAACGAGGCTGAGAAATAGTGGTTAGCGGTGGATCGCAGTATTGAGCGAATTGGATGTCATCGAAGCCAACAATCGATAGGTCTTGAGGAACGCGTAAACCTAGCTTCTTCGCTTCTTGAATCGCACCAATCGCCATCGCATCGTTATGACAGAAGATCGCTGTAGGTTGTTCAGGAAGTGCTAGTAATTGACGAACCGCTTGCGCACCCGCTTCAAAGGTGAAATCGCCCACAGTGCTGTAAGCTGGGTTCATTGATACTCCAGCGCGGCGCAATGCTTGTTGGTAGCCTTGTTGACGGAACTTACACAGGGTTGCAGTCGTTGGCCCAGAGATCTGAGCGATGCGCTTATGACCTAACTGAGCGAGGTAATTCACGGCTTCAAATGCAGAGGTTAGGTTGTCGATGTGAACCGTTGGCAGTTCAAGCTCAGGTGCGAATTCACACGCCATAACCATTGGCGGTAAATTCTTTTGCTCAGGCTTACTGACATCAAACGGATGATCAGTGCCAAGCAGTAGCATACCGTCTGCTTGCTTTGTGAAGACCAAGTTAACAAATGAAGACTCACGCTTCTTTTGTTGACCACTGTCACCCAGTAGAACGAGGTAGTCATTCTCTACAGCGGCATCTTCGATACCACGAATGATTTCGGCGAAGTAAGGGTCACAGATATCAGGAACGATAGTGATGATGGTTTTTGATTCGTTGCGACGTAAATTTCTAGCTAATGTATTGGGTGAGTATCCAGCTTCAAGTACTGCTGTCTCAACTCGTTTACGAGTCGAAACCGAGACTTTTTCAGGGTTCATCAATGCACGTGATACCGTTGCCGTTGAGACGCCTGCTAGCTGGGCAACATCCTTCATTGTCGCCATAAATTAAACCCTCTTTTAAGTTCCTTTGTCGCCTAAGTATTTAAGGCGTGAATAATTAATACAATCGGATAGATATTATGAAAGTGTTGCTAACACTTTTTTTATTGCAATATTTTATTCGTTTCATCCGTGTAAAGTTACGGCTAGATTAACAAAAATCACATGACTAGTGTGAGGTTGCTCACGAGAAATATGAAATATTTGTGAACAAACTTATCATTAGTTTTAACCCAAGTAGGTTTAGCTCAAATCTTGCGGCTCAATATCGAGTGACCAACGGACTTTTTTCGCAGCAGGTAACATATTAATTGCCGGCTTCGCACTCATTAATAACTTCTGCATTAACGAACGAGTCTGAGTTTGTAGAATCAACTGCCAGCGTGATTTGCCCGCTCGCTTGGCCAGTGGCGCTGGGGTGGGACCTAGAACCATGCAATATTGGTCAAACAAGGGGTGCGATTCTAATGTATGACGAACCTGACGCAAGAACTCTTCCACCAAACGTGTGTCATTGGCTTCCGCTCTAAACAGAGTCATAAAGGTATAAGGTGGCAGCATCGCTTGTTTACGCTCGGCCAATGCGGTTTGGGCAAAGTGGTTATAGTCTTTGTGCAGCAACGCTTGTAACAAGCCATGTTCTGGATGGTGAGTTTGTAAGATAACCTCACCCGGCTTACTGGCACGGCCTGCTCGACCGGCGACTTGAGTAAACAGTTGAGCCAACCGTTCAGAGGCGCGGAAGTCACTACTATATAAAGAGGCGTCAACATCCAATAACGCCACAAGTGTCACGTCAGGAAAGTGGTGACCTTTAGCAAGCATCTGTGTACCGATAAGAATTTGGTATTCACCTTTACGAATCGACTCTAGCGCGCTTTCTAAGCTGCCTTTGCGGCGGGTGCTGTCTCGGTCAATACGAATGGTTTTGTATTCAGGGAATAGCTGACCAAGTTGAGCCTCTAACTGTTCGGTACCAACACCCACCGTCACCAAGTTCGCTGAACCACAACCTTGGCAATTGTGTACGATATGCTGCTGAGAACCACAGTGGTGGCAGCGCATCTCATTGCTGTATTGGTGATAGGTGTAGTAGGCATCACAGCGCTTACATTCGGCTGTCCAACCACAATCGTGACACATCAATGCGGGAGAGAACCCACGACGGTTGAGAAACAACATCACTTGGTTGCCTGCTTTGAGGTGTCTTTGCATTTCAGCAATCAAAGAAGCAGACAAGCCACTTTCTAGATATTCACCCTTCACATCCAACACTTTATTGGTGGTCGGCAGCGCGACACCCGCACGTGAAGTCAGGGTGAGATAACTGTATTTACCGATCTGAGCGTTGTGCAGCGTTTCAAAGGCCGGAGTCGCCGAGCCTAACACAACCGGAATCTGTGCTTTATGAGCACGCATGATCGCTACATCACGAGCGTGGTAGCGTAGGCTATCTTGCTGCTTATAAGAGGCGTCGTGCTCTTCATCGACAATGATAATTCCCAGATCAGCGAAGGGGGTGAACAGAGCCGAGCGCGTACCAATCACAATGCCCGCTATTTTGTCTCGCGCTGATAACCAAGCATTCAGTCGTTCAGAATCGTTTAATCCAGAGTGAATCACCTCAACAGGCACATTAAAACGACGCTTAAAGCGATTAATCGTTTGTGGAGTGAGGCCTATTTCCGGTACTAAGACTAACGCTTGTTTATCTTGGTCGAGAATCGGCTTGATCATATTCAGGTAGACTTCGGTCTTACCTGAGCCGGTAACCCCTTCGAGCAAGAAGCAACTAAAATCGGTTTGGCTATTTACTGTCGCAATCGCGATCGCTTGTTCAGCATTGAGCTTCGGCTTGTCTTGTTCGTTTTCAAGTTCAACTGGCCACGGTTGGCGCGTTGGCTTTTTCTCTACCGACTCAATCCAACCTTTCTCTTCCAAAGTCTTAAGCACCGCGCTCCCGACTTCTTCATCAATGAATTCTTGATGAGGAACCGGGCCGTGCTCAAGCATGTGCATCACTTTGGCTTGCTTAACCGCACGACCAAAGCCTTGCATCAGTTGATCTCTGCCAGATGGGGTCAATTGCCACTCGACAAGCGTTGCGAAGTCGGCAGTTTTGCCTTTTCGTAAAGCGCTTGGTAGAGCATTAGCCAAGGTTTCACCCAGTGGATACTGATAGAACTGGCTGCACCATACCAAGAGTGAGTAGACCGATTCTGGCCAAACGGGTTGGTTGTCTAATAAGGCTTTAATAGGCTTGAGCTTGTCTAGATCGAATTCAGATTCGTTAACCAGAGCTGTAACAATACCAGTTAAGGTTTGTCGTCCAAAAGGCACAGATACTCGTCCACCAATAATCGGGAATAGGTGGTTAGGAATCTTGTAATCGAACTGCTTGTCTAGTGGAACAGGCAGTGCCACGCGGGCAATCATTGGACGCATAAAGGGACAGCTTTATCTGAGTTGACGAGAGCGAACAGTCTAATGGATAAGGGCGTTAAATTCGAGGAGCAGTTTGGATGAGAGTATAGAGTTAACGCAGGAAGATAACGAGAGCCCGAAATCTCAGGCCGACAAAGGAAATAAAGAGGCTATTGGTGAAAAATGTATCAAATCAGTTGATCCTGCCTTATAGATTCATTACTATACTGCGCCTTAAAGGTATGGCTTTATCGCAGTTTAGTGATGCAGCGGTGTCTTTATTTTATTTTTTAACTACGTGTGGTGTGCGGCTTAGAATCGTATAGCGACACGGCCTACTTGAGGTTATCCCATGAAAACTGGTATCCACCCAGAATACAAAGCAGTTTCTGCAACTTGTTCTTGCGGCAACACATTTGAGTTCAACTCAACGCTTGCAAAAGAATCTATCCACCTAGACGTATGTGACAAATGTCACCCATTCTACACTGGTAAGCAACGTATCGTAGATACTGGCGGCCGTGTTGATCGCTTCAACAAGCGTTTCGGTGCTCTTTCTAGCAAGAAGTAATTCTCGCTATTTAGACATAAAAAGGACACTTCGGTGTCCTTTTTTGTTGCCTGAAATTTAAGAAAACGCTGAATCTTATTCAGCCATCAACTTCTCGAAAACGACAGGCAACCCGCTTGAGTTTTGTTTCATAACTTACACCAAACACTCCATTCTCGAAATCCGCTCGAAAGTTCAACAAGCGACAGTAATTTCAACTGCTCACTGGTCTTATTAGTAGTGAAATCTCGTTTTTTAATGAGACAGAGGCTTTAACCACCTAGGAACTTTGAAGTACATCTATTAACATGAACAAGATCCCCCAAATAATAATATCCTAGGAACCTACACCTATGTCTGAAGACAGCCGCCAAGATCAATCCTCTCAAGCGTTATCGCCTCAAGAACAATTCCGTCAGCAAGCTCTTGATTACCATGAGTTCCCAATTCCAGGCAAAATTGCAGTAGAACTGACGAAGCCTGCAAACTCTGCAGAAGACCTAGCACTTGCATACAGCCCAGGCGTGGCTGAGCCTGTTCGCGAGATCGCACAGAACGTTGATAACGTTTATAAGTACACAGGTAAAGGCAACATGGTTGCAGTTATCTCTAACGGTACAGCGATTCTTGGCCTAGGTAACCTTGGCCCTATTGCTTCTAAACCTGTTATGGAAGGTAAAGCGCTACTGTTTAAGCGTTTTGCTGGTTTAGATTCTATCGATATTGAAGTAAAACACCGCACAATCGATGAGTTCATTGATACGGTTGCGAATATCGCAGATACATTCGGTGGTATTAACCTAGAAGACATCAAAGCACCTGACTGTTTTGAGATTGAGCGTCGCCTGATTGAGCGTTGTGATGTCCCTGTTTTCCACGATGACCAACACGGTACAGCGATTGTAACGGCTGCAGGTATGCTGAACGCGATTGAGCTTCAAGGTAAGAAGCTTGAAGAGTGTAAGATCGTTTGTTTGGGTGCTGGCGCAGCGGCGGTTGCTTGTATGGAACTGCTGATTAAGTGTGGCGCTCAGCGTGAGAAGATCTACATGCTTGACCGTAAAGGTGTAATCCACACTCGTCGTGAAGACTTGAATGAATACAAAGCGCTATTCGCAAATAACACGGACAAGCGCACGCTTGAAGATGTTATTGAAGGCGCTGACCTGTTCTTGGGCGTATCGGGTCCTAACCTGCTACCAGCTAAAGCACTCACGCTGATGGCTGATAAGCCTGTTGTGTTTGCATGTTCAAACCCAGATCCAGAGATCAAGCCAGAGCTTGCTCATGAAGTTCGTTCTGACCTTATCATGGGTACAGGCCGTAGCGATTACCCGAACCAAGTAAACAACGTACTTTGTTTCCCATTCATTTTCCGTGGTGCGCTTGATGTGCGTGCGAGCGAAATCAATGATGAGATGAAGCTGGCTGCGGTTAAAGCGATTCGTGAACTAGCGAAAGAAGAAGTTCCGGCTGAAGTACTCGCCGCTGCAGGTGAGACTGCACTGGAGTTTGGTAAAGGCTACATCATTCCTAAGCCAATGGACCCACGTCTACTTCCTCGCGTAGCAAAAGCGGTAGCAGTAGCGGCCGTTGAATCTGGCGTAGCTCGTATTGAGATGCCTGCTAACTATATGGCTTAATGCTTTAATGGCTTAATGGCTT
>NZ_JACJFF010000068.1:0-27928 GCF_014164465.1 Vibrio sp. SG41-7
ACGACCAAGCTTCGTTACATTGTCAGAGCCGCTGCTTTATTCAGGCTCTTAGGGGCATCTGGTGGTACAGATGGTTCACTCTTCGTGGTGAACAACGCTTCATACGACTTCAGGTCGCACGGACAAAAATGAGTTAGCGATCATAGAGCTTCTATGTAAAAAGAGGCTTTATCGGTATATCTAGCAGACTTGCATTCCGATACAGCAGATAGAAAAAACATTGAAAATGAGAGCCGTCTATTCGAAAGATTGCAGAGACAGTTCGCTGTAATCCATCAACTGTACAGCGTATCAAAACAATGCTTTAGGATAGTCATTAGAGTTGTGCGGGATATGAATGTGTTTTAACATAAGTTTTTTGAATATCGCAATTCGGCAAACCATGAAATTTGTAGTTTCTCTCCTCAACTTCTTATTCTATTTGATTCTATTCTTTCTAGTGAAAGATATCGCATACACTGTATCACAGGCCCAAATATCAACTATTGCAAATTCTGGGCTATCATTTTTTTTGGGTAAAGTGGATTTCAGCAGGTTCTCCCATGTTCTATACACTGTTACTCTTATTGTGGGTATGATAAATGCCCTAGTATACAAGTTTCGTCCGACGTGGAAGAAGTATATAAGATTCATTGCACTACGATTCAATGTGAATGTATTGAGTAGCCCTACTTGTACTTCTATACTTCATTTTTCGGTCTTCGCTGTTGGTATATACTTTTCCGTTATATCTTCAGCCTTGAATAGATGGGTATCTAAAGATGAATTACTTACACAAGGTGCTAGTTCTTTATTTTCAACTGTAGTTGCTGGTTTTGCACTCTCTATTCTTATTTTCGTGCTGAATCAAACTGCAATAGGAAAGAAGAAAACTCTCGAAGACAAAAACAATCAAGACACATATCGTGAAAAAATTGAAGAATTACAACAAGCCATTCGCCTAGCACCGCCAAATGGTTTTGCCAAGTTATTAGCCGATTACGTTGATGTTGCCGACGACTTTGTTCAAGCAGTTCTTCAAAAAAGCAGCCGATTACAAACAGCACGCTCATATGCATCAAAGCTAGTTGGTGTTGAAAGCCGAGAAATTTATCAAGGTATCGAAAAACTACATCATAAGATCGACAAAACCGCCATAAATGAGAAAAAAGAAGAGATCAAAAAAATCATACGAACTTTAGAGTCAGGGCAAGAAGTAACAGCCTCACATATTCGTGCGATTCTCGCGGCTTATTCGAGGCTAGCGGCACAATTTGATGGTATCAAGCCTTCCGGAGATAACATCTATCGCGCAAACTTAATGCTAAAGTACAATATCAGCGATAAACAAATAAAGCAGAGTGATGTGTTCAGATATGTCCCTTCTATTTTAAAGGGAAATGAAAGCAGTAGCATAAAGCATTACCTAACTCTTCATCAAGAACACTCTATTAAAATTTTTAAAGAAAAAGAACGTATATCCGAACATGACGGTTCAAAATTAGTCCCGCTAGCGTTTGAAGCAGATGAAGATATCAGCACTTTTTCTTTACCTTTTTTTCTTGGTAAAGACAAAAAACACTATAACTGCTTTGGCGCCCCTAGAGCAGTTGTAGAGGTCAAGCATCAGATTATCAATGATACGCAGAAGGAGATTGAAAATTGGAGCCGTCAACAGGTTTCTCCGACTGAGCTTGTTGAAGAAGCGAAGGAGCACTTCAACCGTAGAGACATAGCAAAATCCATTATATCGATTCCAATAATGAATAGCAGGTATGATGAAGTTCACAACTCCTCGATATATGTCATGGGGGTTGTCAATATTTACCGCGATAAACCAGACCTTATGATGGGAAATGCTTCCAAACAACAGCAATTTGTTCACATAACAACCCCATTAAATTTTGCACTTTCAAAGATTGTTGCTCATGATATGGTATATAGGTACAATGTTAACTTCTTAAAAGATGTTCTTGATTTCGTAAACCAAGATAGCGAAGACTGTATAACACAAGGAGTGCCTGATGGGTGAGTTTCTAGAAAGTTCTGAATACATATTCAATGATCTTCTACAACAAGAGGATATGGATGCAGATGTTGCAGAAATTTTAGCATCTGGAGATTACTCGGATGAACAAGCAGTTGTTGAACTAGCCACAGAGTAAACTCTTTAGATAACATCTACCAATCATTTAAAGCGCTCCTCAGGGCGTTTTTTTGTTTCAAGCACATGGATTAGTCAAACAACGTTCGTTTCTAATGATAACGTGCCAACTTTCACATCGCGATTCAGTATTCTTTGAGCTTAATAGCCTTGGGCACAAGAATACCAACTACCATTCAAGATAAGTCGACCTCATAGATAGTGTCGTAAACTATGTAAAACAAACTCATTCAACCTTTCCATACCTTCTGCTTTGTTAAGCTTTTTTGTTTACTCATAGATTTTGATCTTAATCGAGACAACAGTAATAATTGGAGCCTACCATTACTTAGCGAAGGGCACTTGTCTAAATGTCTATGCAGAATGAAACTATGGAATCGAAAACTATCACCATACTTAGTGTCTGGTAGAAAAACGTAACGCTCTTCAAAAAACACATCACAGGCCCCACTTCTTCTATATACAGTTTCAGTAGGTAACAAACACACATCTTTTAGAGCTTCGCTAGGCAAATAACTTATCACTTTATAGATCTGCTCTTCAGTTGGAAAAACATCCTAACTGGGCGTATGTCTCACCTAACAAAGATGAACAATTCTGAGTGGAAGATATATAACTTCTATTCACAAGGTTGCTCTATAACACTATGTTTTAAGTATTGTTTCATTATAAGATAGCAGGTAAACCATCGGAGTTATCCCGTTCAAGGTAAATACTCCATCACCCAACAATTCTCTCTAGGGAGTGTTACTAGATTGGCAGAAAAGCTAAGGCGTATTCAGGTTAATGATACAGTTAAAATGAGCCTATTATCAGAGATCCAGAGTAAGTGTCCCCTATGCCGGAAGAGTTTAATCAAACGAAAAAAAACAGGCGCTGAAGTTCCCGTTCGAGTTTTTGATATAGCACATATATACCCACTAAATGCTACTGAACGAGAGCTAGATCTTTTAAAAGATGAAGAACGACTTTGTGATGATATTGACTCAGAGGGTAACTTCATTGCTCTTTGCAAAGAGTGCCATAAAATGTATGACACCAAGAAGACAGTTGAAGAGTATAGACAACTGGTTGAGATCAAAAAAGCAGCTAACAAGATTCGGTCTCTAACCGAGACATGGGATACCCAATCATTACATAAAGATATCTCGATAGTTGCGGAAAGAATTGGCCAGCTTACCAAAATAGAGCTGAACAACACCCACCTTTCATACGACGCCCTAAAAGTGTCAGACAAAGTTAATGAAACTTTTGGGTTAATGAACGAAATGAAAGTCAGCACGTTTGTAGTTACTTACTTTGCCCACATAAAAGAGTCTCTCAGGCGTTTAGAAATGCAACGAAAAGCCAGTTCAATATTCATATGTAGCCAAATACGTTCCTATTACAGTTTATTGGAGCTAGAAGGATTCAATCAATGCGAGATTTTCGAGCAAATGTGCGAGTGGTTTATGGTCAATACTGGTATTAATGACAGAACAAAAGCGGAAGTATTGGTTTCGTATTTTATTCAAAACTGCGAGATATTTTCAGATGATAGTTCCAAATAAAATAATGTCTATCGACGAAAGTGTTGTTTTCAAAGCAGCAAAGCTTTTATCAAAACTAGATGACAATAATGATGTTTTAGAGCTTTATTCAAAGAACAAGAAACTCTTTGTAGATATACCCGATTACATTGAAGCTCTAGACGTTTTATTCGTATTAAAGAAAATATATTTAGATCTAGACAATGGGATAATTAAAATTGCTTAAATCAATAATGTGCGAAAAACTCGTAGAAACAACTTTAACGTTTGAAAGAGGTTTGAACTCTGTTGTTGGTGCGGATGATGCCCATAATTCTATAGGGAAATCATCAGTATTGATGTTGATTGATTTTGCTTTCGGTGGAAGTGACTTTCCTGAAAAGTGCGATGACGTAATTAAAAACGTTAAGCATTTTGACGTAGGGTTTACCTTTGAATTTGACAAGGTATATACATTTGTTCGCAATACAGGTACGAATGACAGTGTTTATCACATAGAAGATAGTAATGTACTCACAATAGATGAATATAGAAAACTCTTAAGAGAAAAGTACAATATTGATAGATATGCCCTTAGCTTTAGAGAATGCGTTAGCGCATTTTTTAGAATCTACCAAAGAGATAACCACAATGAGAAACGCCCTCTCGACATAGTGTCAAAAGAGAAATGGTTAGCTATCAGAAAACGAATTCTAAAGCTGTTTGACGAGTACAGTGCAATCTCCAAACTAGAGCAAAACAGAAAGATTGAAACTGACATTCAGAAGGACATAAAAGGTACATTCAATACTGGTGCGGTAGTAAAAATCAACAAAACAAAATTTAAAAAGAATCAAACAGAGCTTATGACTCTAAGGGAGCAAATATCTACCCTAAAAAATGCATTAGAAGCGAATGTTACTGATATCAAGTCCATAATCAGTGCCGAAAGTGCTGAACTAAAGCGCAATAAAGACAGTTTAGTTGATTTAAAAATCAGACATGAAACCAGCCTTAGCAGAACAGAAAACAGCCTATTAAAAACGAAGCTAAAGAGCAGCAAGGGGTTCAATGAGCTGATAGGGTTCTTCCCTGAAATAGACAGAGAAAGGTTGTCACAAGTTGATTCATTCCATAAAGGCATCAGTAAGATCATGCGGAATCAACTGAACGAGGAAAAACACACACTAACTCTGACTATTAATGAAATAAAATCTCAAATTGAGGATATCGATAAAAAGCTTTTAAAGATCGTAAACTCGAAGGAAGAATCTGTTTATTTACTTGAAAAGCTTATTGAACTAGATCGCTTTGAAAAAGACCTATCTCAACAAAATGCCTTCTGGGAGAAAGATGAAGAAGTCAAAAAGAGAATTAACGATCTTAAAGATGACATAAAAAATCATCTAGTCGACTCGATTGACAACATCCAAGTATCAGTCAACGAAGGATTGAGTAAATACATAGGTAAAATCTATTTAGACAAACCGATCAGTCCTAAGTTGTACTTGTTTGACTCTGACTATAAGTTTGATGGAGGCGATGATAGAGGGACTGGTAAAGGGTTTGCTAACATGATTTCTTTAGATTTAACTCTTTTAGAGAAAACTTGTTTACCTTGTATCATCCATGACAGTTTGTTGTTTAAGAATATGGATGTAACCTCTATAGAAAATTTGATATCTACTTATGCAAGCTTTGAAAAGCAAATCTTCATATCTATTGATGAAGTATCGAAATATAAACCATCGACGCAGAAGATAATAGATGAGTCTGAATTTATTAAACTGGATAATAATCGTGTTGCTTTTTGTGTGAAATGGAAAAATAAATAAAGTTAATAAGTTACCGAACCAATACAAAAAAATAGGCGCATTTAGCGCCTCAAATGGTAAGAGAAGTCATCTTTTATCTGGGATTTGGACTAATTCAAAGAAGGCTGATTTTGTTTCTCTCAACACCGTAAATTTATAACAAATTTTGGGTGATTTTAAGTTCAATCACGCAGCTTGCGTGATTGCTTTGTAACTCGGAAAGGGGCATTTTCGAGCTGGAAAATGCCACGTGTTAAAATTCAGATTGTGACGTTTTTGGGGCAGCTCTGAGCTAGCTGGCACTTTGAGAGACAAGTGCCACGGGTAAAACTTTAGGCCAATGAAGCCTCTGGATAAAACTTTGCCAGTGACATTACTAGAATAGAATGCTGCTGCGCGGCTCACTTGGCTTTGCGAAAATCGCTACTTCATGACATTAGCTGATTAGTCATGTACAATTAATGCAACCAACAAGAGGAACATTGATATGGCCAATGTCTCAAATCCGAAGCGCCAAAAAGCTACATTTACCCCTAGCTTAAAGAACTTCAAAACCAGTTTGGGTTATGAAGGCATGACGATAAATAAGAAATCGAACGTTCAAACCATTGAAGATTTAAAACGCAAGTATGCGAGATAAATATGGTGCTGATCAGGACAAATACTGTTACTCAAATTCTGATGTTTTAATTAACAGATTGAATATACTTGACTCGGATGAACTTGAAAAAGCCGAAGTTGAGTTTACGAGTTATAGGTACCTTTCATACAAAAGTAATGTTTCTGAAATCAAGCATTTAGACTTCAATCACCTCAAATGTCTACATCACCATCTATTCCAAGATATTTTTGAATGGGCAGGTCAAGTTCGAGAAGTGGATATATCTAAAGGCTACACTCGATTCTGTACCGTTTCTAGGATTGAAGCTGAAGCTTCAAAATTATTTGATATTATCCCTTCGTTAGACAATTTGGCTTTGCCTGATCTTATCCAAGAATTAGCCAGTCTATTTTGCGAATTAAATTTGTTACATCCTTTTAGGGAAGGTAATGGCCGAACTTTACGTTTTTTCTTTGAAGAACTCGTATTTGTCCTTGGCTACACCATCGAGTGGCCTAAAATTACTCAACAAGAATGGATTGATGCAAATATTGCAGGGGTATCACTCGATTTAGAACCGTTAATTACAATATTTCGTTTAGCTCTATCTAGTGAAAAACAAGACTGAATTTTTGTGCGATTGCATTAGTTTTAATCGCCTAAACTCAGCTGAGGAGTGTTGAACCGCTTTTTTCTGTGAAAAATAACGGGGCGAAAGTGGTTTAACTTATCTTCGCCGTCTAACTTGATGTAGCCAAAAACAGATCAAACTAAATTGGAACTGACAAACTTTAATGTCCTCGGACAATTACAGTGGGAATAGCTGATTTATAGAAGCCGCGTATCGAAAGAAATTTCGTGTTTTTTGGCTGTTTTGATGAGTTTTGGATAACCTGGATGTTTTGTGTTGAGCACATAGTTTTGTTCGCGAGGCACAATCACCGATGGGGTCGCCAGCGCCAAGCTTGAATAGCTCGATAACCATTGATCACCTATTTCGGCTGTCTGAAGCGGGGCTGGCTCTTCATTCCAGTTGTCCGGTAAGTCGTCATTTTCAAGGACCAAAGCATCGGCTTCATCCAGTTCCAACGTAAACAAGACATAATTTTCAAGTACTTTGGTATTTTTGAGATGAACCAAGATTTCTAAAATGGCAAGTGACTCTGACGCCGCAACATAAACCGCAGACCGTCCAATAGAATTCCAACGCCCTCCGTACAGTCTGGAGCCTTCGCCATCGAAAGCTGACTCTTCCCACTTTTCCTTTACGATTCGGTACAAAGTGATCAAGAAAATACCCCATGCTCTAATCGTCCAATTAGGTTTAGCACACCCTCTGATTCAGCAGTTGTGGCAACCATATCGATAGGGCGGCGATTACCCAAACCAACCACAGGGGATTTGATCCATTCACACGCGGCCAAAATATCACCTTCAAACAAGTTGATGGTTTGGTTGAATATCTCAGCAAAACGGTACAAACGATCACTTTCGTCTTTGTTAAAACGTCCCGCTTTCGATCTGCGGTTTAGTGTGGCTGGTGGAATTGTAACAGCGGTAGCCAACTCTTTCTTTTCCAATTTAGAGTGCTTGGCTAGTTTGTCAAAAACATCAAAATCCAGACCTTTATGAACAGACTCATAAAGGGTTACCCCTCGCGATGGAATACCTACTTGCTGCCAAAAGCTAGCTGGCTGTTTAACAGGCTTGAATGCTTGCATTTGTGACATAACAATAACTCCTTATCAGATGGTAGTGTCATTATGTATCAGATGATTGCGGTAGGCAAGTTTACAAGTACATAGCTTGGAAAATTGGAGAGCGACAAGTAAGTTAGAGCCTTGTCTTCTGGCTTTTAAGTCCCTTCGCTTGTATCGACAACAACATATTGAAATTCAAGAGGCTGCTAGGATGTTGGGGATCAACAGGGGTAGTTTCAGCAAAAAATTAAACCAGATTACAAATAATGAACTTGGATTGGTTGAAAGCCTATAGATATATATCAAGCCTATTAGGACACAGCAGAGGGCGTAGCCATCATTACCTTGAAAAACGCCAGCCAGTCAGTAGCTTGGTCTAATTTACCCCCGTGATACATCACGGGGATTTACAGCGAACAGCATGATAAGAACGGATAACTTTTGGCAGGGTAAACCAATAGCTTAAAATTGCTTTTGCACTGGGCAAGGGTATTGCTCTTTTAATGCGGCGGTTAGATAGCTGGCGATGCTGCCACCAATGCCTGCTTTGCCGTATTTTTTTAAACGAGGATCGTGTTCAAGTCTGTTGTCGATAATTGTCATCAGATCTTTGGTTTTCCATTCCCATAATGTTTCGCGATTGGCTGCATCTTTCATTGGCAAGCAATAATCAATGCGTTGGCCGCGAGTATCTAAACGGGTGGTATAAAAGTTCACGGCGTTAGCAGCGACACGAGTACCAATCAATAAATCTCGATACTCAGGACTCCCCGGATTTTGATAATGTTCAACATAGTAACTCATATCTGCAGGGCTGTTGCCACTGCTGAGTCGGTCGATTTCTGGAATTTGACTATTGGCTAAGCTCAAAAAAGAGAAACATGTGCCTAAGCCTAATACGAGCCATTTCATCATTAATCCCTCCATTTAATACTGTGTATCTTACTAGGTCGTTACGATTTTTCATTTTAATTACTCAATAATTAACCATTATTTATAGGTTAAGAGCGGGTTTGATCCTCCTTCTGTGTTGGCTGTAAGGTTGATGGTGGCTCAACACGGTTACTGGTACTCTCAAATTGTTCACGTGTATCCTCCACGATTTGCGAGTGGTTGTCGGGGGTGTAATAACGCTCAGTGCCTCCGCGTTGTTTATGCTGCTCAATCACCGTTTGGCTGGTGTTGCCTAGAGCCTTACCTTTGTATTGTTCGCCCACCATTGTTTGCCACTCGGATTGGGTCGGCTCAGGATTAAAGGTACGTTCGTGCTCTTCTTGAGTGGGGACGCTGGCGAGCACAAAATCTTTAAACGTGTCGGTTGTTTTAAATTTTTCCCATTCATCAGCGCGGGCTTGGCGTGATTTATCATTACTACCGGTAAGAATCTGTTCTGCTCGTCCTACTTCAGATTTATATTTCTCCTCCACAAAACCTTGGAATGGTATTTCCAGTTTCTCAGTCAGGCTGGCCAGATGACGTTGCTCTTGGCTGTTGACTTGACTGAGTGTATCGACCTCTTGTTGAGATTGTGTCGTGGACGTTATCAAGCCTTGCGTCTCACTAAAGTTCGCCGTAAAGCCAGTGGCGTAAGTGCCCATCTCCGTATTACGTTCGTCGGCCGTGAGGCGGTTGCTTGCATCGATGGTTTGGTTGGCACCAGAGCGGTAGGATTCGATAGCGGCTTGCATTTGGCTTTGTTGTTCGTTGCTCATGCTGCTGAGCGTTTCGCGGTCTTCCTGTGTCCATTTTTGTCCCGTGGACGCGTTCACACTCCCATTAAACCCTACGGCGTCACCGAGAGCGCCGCTTGACAGTCCTGCATTCACGTCATAACCGCCGTACGCAGAGTGTAAGAAGGCATTCGCTTTCTCATGGCTCCATCCGGTTGCTGCACTGACTTGCTCAGTGGCGGAGTTGACCTGCTCTAAGCCTTTTGAAGCCGCAGCAGTTGCACCGTGTCCATGAGTTAAACCGTAACCTTGGGTTGAAGAATAACTCTCTTTCCAATCGGCCATCAGTTGAGAGCCACTTTGTGTGCTTTGCGACAAGGCCGCTTGTTGTGTCGAGAGGTTCGATTGAGCATTGGTGTGCAAGTATTGCACCGCTTCACTGTATTGACTGGTTGATGCGACGTTCCATTGGAAATTCGACGCGGTAGGGCTGGTGTCATATACGGTGGTATCCCCGTATTGCGTTGAAAGCATACCTTTAGTGTCTTGGGTGGTGGTACCGTGCTGTTTCAACAGGGTCGACGTATCAAACTTATTGCCATTGACGTTATTAAACGTGTGGGTCTGCATTTGCGTATTACCGTGGCTGATGTCACCGCTTGAGGCCGCTGCCGACGTACGGGCATTGGTTTGGTTTATCATCCCCGCCAGTTGGTAGTTTAAGCTGCTCATCATGGCCGCTGCGCCCTTGGTTAACGCCAAAGCAATCGCGGGGGTGGACATCATCAAGTATCCGGTAATGGAGGCGTAACGCGTGTTGACGTAATCAATGCCGCTCATGTTCGAGAGGGTAATGCCGCGTAACCCTTGTGTCGCGCCCTGGGTCGCCCCTTCTAAGAACCACATCATGATAGCGTTGAGGATGGTGAATATCATAGGCCAAGTGGCCAGATAGAAAAAACTGCCAACGTAGTTTTTAAGGACAGGCAGCGCCATATGTGGCAGCAAGGCAATGATGGCAATGATCGCCCCAAAGCAGACAAACAAAATCACTCCTATCGAGTGCATCATTGGAATGAACTCTTTGGCTTGCAGCCCAATGTTGGCCCACATGGTGGTGGTTTGCATTTGGTTGGCGGTGTAGGCGTAGTTGGCCGCGATACCTCGGTGCGTGTTTTCGATGTTCCATCGCGTCATGTTGATGACCATGTTCTGTTTTAAAATATCGACCGCGTTGTTACTGACCCCAATTAAATCTTGGTGACTATTCTCGATGGCGTTTCTTAAGAACGTTGATTGGATGTTGCTCTCTCGTCCCAAGATATACGCGCCCAGTTTATTCATGGTTTGATTGGCCTCTTCATCAAATTGTTGAGTGAGTTCAGGAAACGCGTCGCGGCAGGTTCTGTATTGACCCTGGGGGTTATAGAGCCCACGAATGGGGGACATCGATTTTGTGGCGAGAAAACCCAGCAAATCCGGTGCTTGCAGGATGTTTTGCATGGTGTATTTTTTGTTAATTCGAATGTCTCCGACGATGCAGTTGTGATAAAAGTCTTTCCAATAGCGTTGCAGATCAATGGTTTCGGCGTTGGCGCTACGAAGCAACGTGTATAAATTCGAACCAAACACCATGCCTGAGGAGCTGTAGCTTTCATCCTCTGTACTGCTAAAGACGATTTCAATGCCTTCGGTTAAGCCGTGCATGAACGTGGTGGCCGCCCAACCGGGTATTGCGACGATGTAAGGCACGTTATTCACGTAATAAATGCGCATAGGATTTTGCGCGTCATTGATATGGACGGTGGCTTTCATGCTGATAAGAAAAGTGGGGATAGCCAAGTAAATGAACATAAAACGCATCACATGTTTCGCGTCTCGAGACACAAAAAATAGGGTGGCACTGATGATAAAGGCCAGTTGTAAGGCGATTTCGATTAACGAGCCAAAGGTGTTGGTGGTAAAAAAAGTGGCGACGGCGTTCAAGGCTCGTTGTAATTGAGGGCCTGCGCCATAGAGATAAAAGTCTAAGGTCATTGGGGATCTCCTTTAATGGCCAAAGGTGAGGTTCGATAGGGTAGCGTCACTTGCCGATTGGCTAAGGAGCTTTCGTTTGCGTTTTAAGCGCTCAGTGAGGGCTAAGTACGCGTTCAATTTTGTTTTGTGACGGTCTCGAATGGTTTGTAAGTAATCCCTTGCACTGTTGATGCCTTCGAGAGTGCGATTGACGTCGGTTGGGTTAACCGAAGCGAGGTTGGTCATGGATTGATTGACGATCATCAGCATGTTGTTGAGATAGGCATGCAAGAGATCGGCGGCAATATTTTGAGCGTATAAATGGCTTTCTGGTTGTAGGTTGAGGTGCGCATCATCAATGAGCATTGCTAAGATAGGAATGTCACTGAGTTCAACAAAGCTCTTCTCTGAGTCGGTGATAGGTTGGTCAGATTGTAAGTGGGCATAGAGCGTATCGACGGTGTGGCGCACTTTGGCGTTAAAGGCTTGGCTTTCATTTAGGCTGATGGCGCTTAGGCTCATCGAAAGGCAGGTCTCGGTGTTGTCGCATCGATACACCTCCAAATCCCCTCCGGTCAAAAGGGCGTTAATGGCGGTGTCGTTACCCACTAACATGGCCGGAATGTAGCTTGGCGTCCCCTGCGCGTCGTAAATGACGGTGCCAGTGAGGCTTACGATAAACTCGGCGACCTCTTGATTGTCTTGAAGGTAAGCGCTTTTCATGAGCGCATCCCACACCACATTTAAGTTCACTTTCACTGCGTGCGCCGTGGCGTCATCGGTGTTGCTAGCCAGTGTGCTCTGGTTGGTACGGACGTTGCGACATTCGTGTTGCGCTTCTAACCAATCAGCGAAAGCGTTGCTTTGCGTGCCTAAGGTGGCGCAGGCATGTCGCTTGGCTTCCCCATCGGTAAAGGCCGCTAAACCAGAGACCGCCGATTGCGCTACTTGGCAAGAGTTCATCGAGGTGGTGAGGAACTGATCAGCAATGGCTTGCAGTTTGTCCCGATTCTCTTTGATGCTCGGCGCCCAAGTTTGCAGCGCTAAATCCACCGCGAAGGGCACGGCGTTGGCAATGACGGCTTTACCAAAAGCCACCAGTTGGTCAGAGTTAATATGAGAAAAGCCGCCCATAAAGGCGTCAATGCCACCGCACCCTGCGCTGACAGAAGGCAAGGTGATGGCGGCCAGTTGAATGTTTTTGATGTTGGTGCGAGCAAACAAACTGCCCGCATTATAGTAGGTGGCGGATTGACCCTGATAGGCACTTGGGTTCGTGATGTTGCTGTTAAAACTGCTGTCATCCCAAAAGCTGTTCATGGCGTCGCCCAAGCCGCCGGCATGAAGTGAACATGAAAGACTCATTAAGAGAGCCAGGAGGGTAGGTCGCGTCATTGTAAACTCTCCATGATGGCCACATCGGCGCGCAAGGCTTGGTAGCTCTTAAGCAGCTCAGTGTATGGAACATTGCCTTCACTCAAACGCACGTACTTACCATTGCTGACGTTGATTAAGAACGTGGCGGGCGTAATGGCGTTTTTGAGATCCCCAAAAAACGCAGCGGTGATGTCAGAGTTGGTCGGTATAGGCGTCGCGTAACCGGGGATGGGTTGTCCGTCAAAGGAGAAATCGTACACAGGTAGTTGAGTAGTTTGCTCTAGCCGCTTCATGGTTGGGGCAAAGTGGTGACACTCAGCGCACTGACTAAAATGGAAGAACACCAAGGCGTATTGGCCTGTCATCGCATGAGGGGGTTGCGCTTGAGTGAGGGAGGTTGAGGCGAGCGTCATCAGCGTACTCAACAATAACGTGCGGATAAAAGCGTTCATCGGGGCGTCCTTAAGTTAAAAGTCGCTGTCTTGGTAATTGGTCGCGACGTTGTGAAAGCGAGAGAGCAAGTCTTTTTGTGAAATGAAGCCGTAGGCGAGGGGCTTGAGTGCTTTGGTGTGGATATTGGCCAGCATTAAAGCCGGTGTGTAGCGCACCTGTACACGCCCTGTCTTATCAATACGGTTTTCATTAATCGTCTCAAAGGTCTGACCGTCTTTGCTGATCCCGACCAGTTCGATGTGGTACCGGTGGGCAAAGTCTTGGATTGAGGGTGCTAGGGTTTGAGATAAGGCGTCTTGCCCTTCGTAGATGAAGTAGAGGCCCCAACCTTCTTGTACCAATTGACGCACAGTGGCTTCGTTTTTGAGTTGGATACCTTGATAGTACGTCGCTCTTGCGGCTTGCTCTGTGGGGCGGTCTTTGGTGTACGAGTATTCGGGGTGTTCGTTGATGAGCTTTTTGAAGGTCATGCCCGTTTGCGTGGTCTTGCCATCGATGAATTTTTTCAGCTTCATCAATTTTAGATTTTTCTCTTCATCGGTTGGGTTAATGGTGGCATCGTTTAACGCTTCATCAAACGCGCGGTGGAACCATTGCATCTGCTCGGTGGCGCTCATCACGGTAGAGACGCTGTTGGGGGGGAGGCTCTCCTCCTCTTTGGGAGGGACTTTGGGCGCTTTGGTCTCGTTATACCAGCGCCACCCCTTGGGGGGCTCATCGGCGATACTGTGAAAGGCCAATAAAGCCAACAACATTAACGGTAGGGGTTTGATTGTTAATCGGTTAATTGAGTTGTTCACCGTTTTTGTGGATAAGTCCTTCATGGTGTGACCTCATTATTGCCAGAAACTCAGCATCTTGTGGGTGCGCGTGTGAAATAACGTCCAAAGTGCTTCATCAATGCCACGCTGTTGTTGGTGCCTCATCATTTCTTGCTTGAGCTGATGGAGTTTTCGTTTGAACAGAAGATGCCGAATAAGGGTGATGGCAAACCCGGTTGTCGACAGGGTGGCCACAAGTAAAGGGAGTAGGGGATCCATATCATGTCCTCATCATTGATTAAGTTAATGGCGATAAGCGCTGTGTAATCGCTCTTGGATTTCTGTGGCCGAAGGCAGGTTGGTGTTGCCGTGCATGTCGTCGTAGAAGTCCGAAAAGTCGAGGCGTTCAAAATCTATGTCTTGAAGCTGCTCGGGGGTAAGGGCGCCGCAAATGGGGTGTTTGGCGGTTCCCAGACTGATGCCAAGTTGACCTTTCGAGCCTTGCTCTTGGATGATGCGCGCCAATTTGCTATCAAAGACGCAGTAGGTCTTCTTTTCCCGGATACACGCGCCTAAGACCTTTTCTGCGCAATAACGGCCAAGGGCTATCGTAATGCCTTGCTCTTTGGCTTGACCGAGCGCTTTCTCTTCATCATTGCATTGGGCTATGCCAATACTCGTGCCCCAACCGCCGTCTTTACAGCAGTCGGCAAAACCAAAAGCGGCGTCTGTGCACTTCATGCCTTTGCCTGTAAATATCTTCGGTGGGTTACCCATACCGTCAGCGGCTTCTGCGAGCGCGGCTAAGGCTGAGGTGCTTTCATTAAAGCGGTTTGAAGTGGTCGCCATGGCTTCAAAGCAATCGCCATCCAGACAAAAGCTCTCTTCTCCACAGATTAATTGGGTGGCACTGCAGCGCCGCTGTGGGCAGGATTTATTGACTTTCTCCTCAATGCACACACCGTTTTGCTGGAGGCTGCAATGGGTTGACGTCGTGGTGCAATCGGCGGGCAGGACGTTGCACGTATTGGGTCGAGTGCATTGGTGCTCAACCCGATACTTCCAGCAATCAAGCGTGGTCGGTATGCCATTAATGATGCGGGTGGCTCGACCTTCAATGCATTGCTGGCGAGTGATCTTGCATGAGTTCATCAGGTTGCATTCTGTTCGCCAAGTAATGTTGTTCTTGATGCAGTTCCCTCCGGATAAGGAGAATCCGTTTGAGCAGCTCAAGGTGACTTTTTTCGTTTGTGTGGTGGGGCGACAAATCTGGTAGCGTTTATACCAGGATTCGTTACTTTTCCAGACAATGTGGTCGGTCTGTTTTAAATCGCCAAGCGTGTAGCCTTGGTTGGGAGAGACAACCTTCCCATCCCAGAAATACGTGGTATCTGACCCTGTAAACCCTCTTGTTCCCCCCGTTTGCCTCACGTAATTGTGATTATCGTGTCGGCATTGTGAGAGAGGGCGTTGGCAATTATCCCCTTGCTTTGTCCAGCCGGATGGGCAGCGGTAGATCACTTCACTAAGGCTCACGGAGGCGACGGGGACTTTGTCACACGGGACCGGGTTGTGAGTTGGTCGGTAGCATTGCTTTGCGATGTTATCAATGACGCATTGCGTGGCGTTGTCACAATCCACGTACTGATTAGACTGACCATGACTGATTTCATAGGCGTTCTCAATGCCAAGGGTGGCGAATCGATACGTATCATCGTTTGGGTCAATGGTGACACTATTATTGTCAAACCCCTCTTGTATCGCTTGAGCGTGTTCGTTGTTGCCAAACTCCGACGTGGATTGGTTTGTGATTTGTGCATCAGTCATCCCGGCTTCATCAGGCTGTCGGATTTTGCTTTCACACCCTGGATTATTGTCGCTGCAGAAGTCTGACAGGTTAAGCGTCATTTCTGAGTCATTGTAAGCCTCGTTCGGGGTGTTTTTCGCCCACTCCACGTTGTCGTAGAATGTGTTTTCTTGAGGGGCGGCAAGGGTATGAAGGGAGAGTAAGAGAGCAGCGCTGAAAGAGAGAAAAACAAAAAGTAGTGAAAAGGGCGAATTCAAGGGGAACTCCTATTGAGCACTTGTTTGGCGATGTGTCCTACATCGCCTTGGCTTAAAATCGTTAATGCGTTAGGAAGGGAGAGGTTGCCGTGAACCATGTCGTAATCACTTTGCGGGCAAGACGCTTCATTGCACGCTTCTCCAATGGCCACAAACACGGGGACGTGGGTGATGTTAAATTGACGAAACCACTGTGGACTGATGGCAAAACCGCTATCAATGGCCATTTCGTCGTCGTCCGCTTCTAACAAACTCAGTATTCGAGAGGCTGTCGGTACCATGCCTTCTGGCAGTACCCCACGTATCACGAGAGGAACCTGATATTGCTGACTTTGTTTGAGTAGCTGTCTAAGCGCGTTATCTGGCATGGAAAGCGACACAAACACCATCACACCTTGCGCCTTTTTGTTTGGATTTTCCTGAGGCACCCCAAGAACACTCGCCAGTGGCGAGTCTTGCAACACGTTATCGAGGTGTTGATTCATCGACAACGCTTCTTGCTTATGTTGCTGACCTCGTTCAAGAAAGGTGGTCAGTTCACTGTGATTGGTTGGCGCTGCAATGGTCTGCTCTTGCTTGGCAAGCGCTTTGAGCTCTTCTTGAGAGTAACCCTTCTCGGCTAGTGAGAGAGGGCTAACCAGCAGAATAAGTAACAGCCATGAGGCTCTTGGGCTAAATGACATCGTCTCATTTCCTTATAAAAATACGCAATTACGTTTTCGCCAGTTCACAAAACCAAAGTTACCGCCGGTGGTTGGGTTGTCTTTACCTTGCTCCCAAAGTGACGAGGTGGTGCCATAGGGATAACAATGAGCGGCATCACCAATCGGTGCCGACAATTGATAGCGATAGCGACTTTTCGGCAAGATAGGCTCTGGCCATTGGTAACAGATTGCGCCATCTTCGCCCCGGGTTTCCCACACAATGCCTTGCCTGTGCATTTTAAAATTAAAACGCTCTAACATCAGTGTGCCAACTTGAGGGCCGGTATGAGAGTAAGCGCTATTACCGGTTAATGGGTAGACGCTGCCTTGTGAGCCTAAACACCAAAAAAGCGCATCAAAAGGCAAAACGCGCCCGGTGGTGGTCGCCATGGCTTCGGTGATGCAAGAGAGCTGCGTGATGGGGTGGCCAAACAAAATGGCTTCGGGGTTAAGAATGAACGACATCTCATCATCATCCCAAAACGGGTCAAGCTCGGTGAGGTAGGCCACATCGAAATTATCCGTGGCCATGCAGGCGGCCGACTGCATCAGTTGTAGCCAGTAAATCACCGGATATTTGTACCAATGCACGTGATAAAAAGCATTGCCGCTGGTTTTGCTGCTTGAGTCGTGCTGCGAGCCTCCTATTTGTTGGCTATTGTCATTACTCAACTGCATCCCCATGTTGACCATGCAATAAGGGACTCGCGTCACGTCCACCAAGGAATACGGCTCCCAATACCCAATGTTTAAGCCAATTTGCATAAAAATGGGCGGGGGTTTAGGACAATAGGAGATCGGCATGCTTGGGTTGGCGGTGTCAGGGTATGTCGAGCTAATGAGAGGCACACTGCCCAGTGTCATAGGAAATAGGCAGTCCCAACAAATATCAGACAATGGATTTAAGAAATGCCCCGTACAAGCGGCGGATTGAGCTTGGGTTTGCCAAGGAAATAGGAACAAACCAAGCAGTAATAACCCATGGGATCTCAAGGTCTTTCTCCTTATTTTGTGTTCGTCGCACTCTTGTTTATGGTGGTGAACGGCGTCACATCGATCTC
Source organism: Vibrio sp. SG41-7 (assembly GCF_014164465.1). Taxonomy (NCBI): domain Bacteria; kingdom Pseudomonadati; phylum Pseudomonadota; class Gammaproteobacteria; order Vibrionales; family Vibrionaceae; genus Vibrio; species Vibrio sp. SG41-7. Next base: position 17,873 of record NZ_JACJFF010000068.1, read on the forward strand.
TGTGATCTTCCACCGCGCTCCGTCTTGTTCAATCAGAGCGGGAATGTGTGAGAGTTGAAATTGACGGCTGTAGTGACCTTGTTGGTCAAAATAAATTCGGGCGTCAAACTCCGTGGCGACGTTTTCTGGACTGCCGTTGGTGAGGGTCCATTTTATCGGCTTATCTGCGCGGTATTGTTTAGCCCAAGCGCGCTGGCTTGGGTCGTCACCATCAAGAAAGACAATCACATACGAGTAATCGAATGATTGTTTGGGAATGTCGACTGGCCAAGTGTCGGTATCAAAAGGGTTGATGACGAGGCCTTTAGCATAAAGGAGGTTACCTTGTGCATCTTTGATATCGGTGGCCAGCTTTAATGATGGGTCGATGTAAAAGGTGTTGGGCGCGGTGGTGGCGGTCAACCCTTTAACGGGAGGGGGTCTTCGCACGTTATTTTCTACGTTCTCCACAAACTGCTGTTGCATCTTTGCGGTTTCTCCCGTGGCTTCTAAGTGTGTCAATCTGCTGTTAATCCATTGCAACATGTCTACCTCTGCAATAGGGAAAAGTTCGCCTTGACGCCCAAATTGTTGACTAAGAGCGGTGGGGGCGATGGCAAGTAAAGTGAGACCGAGCACCTTTGAGAGTGCTGTTGGTTTGATGAATGAATGCCCGTGAACAATCATAAGATCATGACTCCTTTTTAAGCGCCTCAATAACGTAATGTTGGATCTCGGTGGTTCTATCCGGTGCGCCGCTGATGAGCGCGCCTGGCACGATAATCACGAGATGGTGCGCTTGCGCGTATTCTTTCAAGAGCCGCCTGAGTTCCGTATCAAAGGTCGCCAATTGCGCGCTGTGCTCCTGATCGCTGAGGTTGGCTTCAATGAGTTGGTCTTGATATTGCGCTAACGTTTGTTCGATATCGAAGACCACGATTTGAGGGGCGGTGTTGAGCTTGACGGCCATCAGCGTGAACATCATCAACACTATGGCAAACAGGGCACCGACAAGACGTGTGTGACGGATGGATTTCATTTGGCCTCCTTACCATAGATGAGGGTGTTGAAGATCTCAATTTCTGGTCCGTAAAAATGCTCTGCGGTTTGATTGACCGCATCCATGAGTGGGACGCCTTGGTTCATCAAGGTTTCACAGTACTCAAACTCATGCGGCTCTGTCGAAAGGCACGCACGAGTAAAAGGATCGGCAAACAAGCGATGAAAGGTCGTTACATCACCGGTTTTTAGCATGACAGAGCTGTAACCGGCGATGGAGGACTTTTCAAAACTCTTGATGACAAATTGCTCATAGGGTGAAAAGTGTGAAGGATTGTCTTTGATGAATTTCGCCAATCCACTGCCTTGACGCAGAGTGATGTGAATGTCGGAGTTATTGAACGCAGCGAGCGCTTCAGGTGTGCTGTAAAAATCCTCAATCCCTTGCGTCACGGTGCAAAACGAACCCCCAAATTTTCGGGCGGTGCGATAACCGGTATTGATGAATTCTTGTGCCTGTGCATTAGAGCCAGCCATCAGAGACCACGCCTCTTCAATGATGCACATCTTCGGCGTTGAACGAGAGCCTGAAAGGTACATCTGCTGAGTGATGCTCGACATCAGCGCAAAAATCACCGGTCGCATGATGTCCGAGGGAAATCCGTCGAGTTCAATGGTGGTAAAGTGGACATTGGGATCCAGCATGGACGGTTTATTGAAGGTGTCACCGTAGATCCCCTCTGAGCGGTATTTATTCAGTTGCATGGCGATATCAGAAAGGCGGCGATCACCGCCTTGTTTTTCGGCCGCCGCAAACAGCGCTTCTTGCACATGGTCAACCAACGTCTCGCTTTTGTGTGCCTGCCAAGCCGCAATGATGCAATCACCGAGGACCGATTTTTCAAAATCTCCCATTTCGTGTGTGGGGCAGGCCATGGTCGCAAAGAGTCCGGTGATGGTGTGCAGCGTTTCCTTGAGAGGGTTGACCTGTTCGCCTTTTTCATCGGTATAGTCATCCCCCATGGCAATGCGTTCCAGGTGAGTGAATGGATTGAGGTAAATCTTCTCAGCTGTCATGTAGCGGCCGCCAAGCATCAAGGTGAGCTTTTTAAAGCTCTTTCCTTTATCTAACGCCCAGATTTTACCGTTCATGGCAAAGAGGGTTTCGGCGAGCTTTTGCACAAAGAAGGATTTTCCTGCCCCGGAGCCTCCGGTCAGGGCGATGTTGTAGTTATCTGAGCCACAATTAAACGGATTAAACCAAAAGGCTTGTTGGCGCATGGTGGGAAGCATCATGCCGCCACTGAAATTCTTTACGTCCATCACAAGAGGCAAGAGGTTGGCCACATTGCCGGTTTTTACGGTTTGAATGCGTCCAGCACGGTCGCAATCGGCCCAAAACCCATCGGTCATCATGAACGGTAAGGTCGTCATGAGCGCTTGGCTTTGCAGCATCGAGACGGTTTGTAAATCAATCCCGCCAGAGCGAAAGGCGTTAATGGCAGTAGTGCGATGCAGTCGCTCGGATTTTTTGTTGGTAAATAACGTCAGCGTCAGGTGCATGTATGCCATGCTGTTGATGCCATCCGACATTTCATCTCGAATTTGCTCGCGTTCGCTCTGCTCTTTCTTCGCTTGAGGGAAGAAAAATGCCATCGGGGACTTGAGTGTTTTTTCCAGCTCTCCAATGCGTCCGCCATTTTTGGTCGCAAAACTGCCCGATTCTTGATGGCGAAAATTGAGGGTCATGAGGTGTGGACATTGCACATTTTTGGCCACGCTCTTTAAGGACGCAAAACAATCGGGCAAGGCGTAAAGGCGGAAAGTTCGAGGTGTACTGCGTAAACCCAATGAAATGATCCGCGAGGTCACCGTTTGATGTTGGCGGTTACTAAAGCGAACGTCGGTGTAATGTCGGCGAGTTAAAAACTCGGTATCAGGAGAGAGGACTTGTTTGTAGATCAACGCTTCTGGTGCGTAGTCAGATCCGCGAGGGGCGGTTTGTGTGGGGTCAAAATTGAGAATGCCTTCGACGTAGTTGATTAAGCCTTCGGGGGTAAGCGGCGTGAGCTCCAGTCCAATTTGGGATAAAGTCGTGGTGAGCGCCTCTTTGCAATCCAACACACTATCAACATCGTCCGTACTGGAGACAAACAACCACGCGCTGTAATCTTTGATGTCAAAGTAATGCTTCTGACGATGAAAAAAGCCGTGGTGAGCCGCAAAGTTGGCGTAATCGGCTTCTTGTTTTGCTAATTCACTGCAAATACCCGCACGAGCGGATTTCAAGGCGGTATTTTGCTCAATCAAATGACTCACGTGGTTGTGGCCCATCATGGAAAAATGGTAATCCCATTTATGGCCAGGCGGTAAATCCATGATGAGACGGTTAAATGCCTCCACCATGTCGTCATTCGCCCCCGTTAAGACGCTCAATTTGAATCCAAATCCTACGCCCTTTTTGTTATGAAAGAGGCTGTGCTGCGCATCAAAAGTGCGGTAAGGCAGTTCAGAATGAAGGTGGTTATATTCACGTTTGGCTTCTTGATAAAAACCCTTTAAATCTTTTGAGACGCCCATGGCGTTAATCCTTCTTGATAGCCTGAACAGGGCGACCTGTCCAGGTAGACTCGTCTAACACAATGTAAATATCCATTGTGTCGAGGTAAGTGGTGGTGTCATCCGAAGTAAAGGGAAAAATCACCACCTTCCTAACCGTGTCTTGGGTTCGAATAGGATGGCCTTCACGGGTGCGTCTTGGCAGTAAGGCAAAAGGGTGGGAAGCCAGGACGTTAGCCTCGGCGACTTGTTGTGTTGTTGGGTGTGTCGAGATGTTGCGAATGTCATCCATGCTGGCGCAGCCGGGTATACCGCCGATTTTTTGGCAACTAAATTCATCTTGAAAGCCCGCAGAGCAACCTGCTAGTAGGCTAATAAGCAGCGCTGTGAAAAGTTTGATAGTCATAAAAGCCGACCTTAATTTAATTGTTGGTTAACTTCTGCCGCGAGAGGGTTGAGTGTGATGGTTTCTAAAAGGGTGTCTGGTTTTGCTTGCTCTTGCTCTTTTGTCTGATGATCAACATAGCGTTTGATCGCTTCCTCATCATCCAGAGGGAACCCTTTCGTAAAGACGATATTCACGATGCCCCCTGGATTGATTTCGATGAAGGGGTGATATAACTCGGCTAAGGCAATGTAGTAATCCGAAAGCTTACTCCCCACGTCCGAGGTGGCATTGCCCAATAAACTTAATCCCACATCCTTGCTGTTGAGGCTCGACGTTGAGCCAAGCGCTGAGGTTGAGGTGGTGCTGGCCAAGCCCGCCCCGGTCTCACCCAGTCCGGTTAAGATGCCTGAGATCCCCGCCATTTGGACGATTTTGCCGTTACGTAAAATCGAGGTGCCACGGATGCCATTGCGCCCAAAGTTAAAGACGGTGCCTTGAACGGGGATATCTAAAATTCGACCGTCCCGAATGCAGCTGAGGGTGTGAGTGCGCGCCACGCCGCGATTGGAAGAAAGGTCACCGTACACGCTCCCAATGATGGTGCAGTCTTTGAGGTGGCTCTTTTCTCCATTGGGCAACACGCCTTCATGCACGGTTTGAAACACGATGGGGGCGGTATCACTTTGGCCGAACGCCCCGGCATTGGCATCGGCGCCACCGGTGATTTTGGCGGTCACAAAGGTGCCTGACGGGACGTAATTGTCGACGGTTCGTTGGTACGCTGACTCTGAGGAGGCTGTCCAAAAAAAATCAAACGAGTCAAACGCTTGCCCTTGGTCATCAAACGAGGCCTTATCGGCTTTGCTGTATTGAAAGCTCTCTTTTTGCAGATCATTAGTGGCGTAAGAGGGCAAAGGTTTGGGAGGAAGTGGGCGCGAGCCAAACGGCGCAGGCTCTCCCATGACGGTGAGGTGACCGGCTTCCTTTGAGGGTAGCGATTGGGTTGATGGCAAGGCGATGGTGCGTTGCGCTTCTTGATGTTGGCGTAATTCCTCGCGTAAGATCTCGTTCTCTTTCTTCATTTGCGAAATCGTATTTTCGTTGCTCGTCATCAAACGATCGACGTCTCGATTGAGGTTTTCCATCTTCTCTTTGACGTCTTCAATGTCTTGACCTTGTAAGGTCAAGGCTGAGCGGTTGTCTTTGTCGGTAAAATCATCAGTAATGATTTCCCCAAAATTGGGGGCTGACTCAACGACTTCTTTCGCAGTATCTAGCGAGGTTCGAGGTTGTTTAAAGGCTTTAAACGCAAAAAAAACTGCGACTAAGAGCGCAACGGCTAACAGGCTGAGTATTTGGTTACGCTGCTTACTTTGGTCATTGGCGAGCACTCCATCCTCTAAGTCTGACTCTCTAAAAAGCCACTGTTTCAATCGTTTCATTCGCGACCTCCTGTGATGATGTACAGATGTGTAGATTCACCTGGGGGTAAGGTATAACGGTCAAGTGAGGCGCTCCGACTGGCGTAACTGTAAAATTGCGCTTCGGTCAGAGTGACGGTGTCATTGGATTGGTTTTTAACTTGATAAATAAGCCCTGAGAAGGGGCGGCCTACAAAAAGGGTCTGCGGAATAATGGCCAGTGGCGACGTGTCTTTGGGGAGGGTTTCGGGGTCAATCGGATGGACACGAAACCCTGGGATAGGCGTCTTTGAACGCTGCCATTGTATCATTTGTTTGGTGAGTTGCCCCAAGGCCAAAGGGTATTCGAGATCTTTTTCAAAGACACTTTTCTCTGCAGTAGAGCGAAGCGGAATAAACTCATTCACCACCGCAGGGACGGCTTTAGGGTTGATAAAAAGCGAGAAATTTTGACCTTTCTCTGTGGTGACGTGCGCGGTAAAAGGCAAGGCGATGTTGAGTTTGACGGTAATAGAGCCCGATTGGTCTCGTTGATTGGCTTTGGCGAGACAAAACCCTCTAGGGCAATGAAGGTTTAATATCTTGTCGTCTTTCACTACTAAACGGTTGGTGTTGACCGAGGATAAGGGCAACACAATGGTATCATTTTGCTCAAAATAGTAGGTCTTTGCGTCAATCGTATGGGCGTGGCTCATGATGGGTAACAACAAACCAAAAAAAGCATAAATCAAGCGTATTTTCATAACGGTATCTCTTGGGCGATGGTGTGAAGTTCAATCAAGCCACTTGAGTAATCGGCTTGGAGTAGATACGTCACGGGCTCAGGGTCAAGTGTGCGCCCCGCGATGGTTTTGTTGAGCGTGCCTTTGACCCGTATTTTCATTTCATTCAGGTTGATAGACAGCGTGTCAACTTCAAAAAAACTGGTGACGTCGTTCTCGATGATAAATTCGGCTTCTCGCATCAACTTGTCTTGTAAGCCGCTCCAGTATTTAGGCGGCACGTAGGTAATGAGTAAGTTGAATTGACGTTTAACGTTAGAGGGCGTGACATTAAATTTTAGGTGTATCCACCAATCGGCCATCATAGAAAGATACGCTTCATCAACCGCATCGCTTGAGATCGTAAACGCTCGGTCGATATGAGGTGGCACGAAGGTGCGCTTTTCCGCTTGGTTTTGGCTTAATAAAGCAAAACTCAACCCAGCGGTTCCTAAGGCGGTGATCAACACCACCGCGGTGAGGACGTAATTGATAAAGCGAGCCGCTTTAAGCGCCTCGCCGTTATGTTCATTGAGCATCAGTAAATCCAATATTTTTTTGTGGCGGGGGGCGTGCGTTTAAAAATGGTTTTATTCGCTGTGTCATCCCCATACCAGTGGATGAAGTGAATGATGAATTTGGGGCCGTGTCGGACTTTTAAGCTGCGAATGGTGAGGAAAAAGCCGATACACACGGCGACCGCGACCAACCGATTGATGTTGAACAACATCAAAAACAACAAGATAGAAGGGAGTATTTCATCGATTGGAAATCCGACTATTTTGACGTCGGTTTGTAAGTAGTTTGGAAAAGCGAAGAGGGTTTGTTTGTCTTGATGATCCATGGTGAAATAAGGCGAATAGTTTCGCGCTCTCCTTATGTGATTTATAAGCCTACAAACCCTTTACCAACTTCCCAAAACACCACGCCAACGAAAAACCCGATGATGCCACCCACCCAGTTCTTTTGCATGATGCCCACGATGATGCCGCCAATCAGGCCTGCCACCAGAATGTAGAATTCGCCAGAAGACCCCGTTCCGACCGTGTTGGTTACGGTATCTTTACCACTGGCAAAGAGGTCATCGGCGTAAGCCGGTGATGCACAGGCAAAGTAGACGGCCAGTAGCGTACAAAAGTGACGCCAATACGTGAGAGGGCAGTGAAAGCGTGATGTTTTATTTTTCATTTGGTTACCTTTGAATGTAGATAAAAGGTGCACGACGTCGCACCGCCTTTATCAAAAGGGGTGTCGTGCATCTGGTGGATTGAAAAATGGACGTTGTTCGTCAGACTTTTGGGCAGGCTTTAAGCCGTATGAGTTAAGATGTTGCCGTTGAGCCCCATGGCGCTTCTTGATTACATTAAAGGCGACAAGGAAGCGTTTACATACTTCAAACCGCGATTGCGACTGACGTGTTGTTTCCAATTTTGAGGGGTCATGATCGTGTTCTTGAGTTTACGATAATGTTTTTTGCGAGCATTTTTTGATGGTGGTGGCGTGAGTTGACGGACCGATTGAGTGTGTTTTTGAACCGAAACGAAATGAACACCCTTCCAATAGAAAGGAAAGGGGAGGCGGTCAGTAAAAGGCAACAAAGCAGCAAATGCCATGTATTCACGCCCGACCGAGCCCAGTTCTTTGAAGCTGACAAAATCCCCTTGTTTAACAAAGCGGTCCAATAAATTCCCCGCCTCATTTTTACGACAATATCCGTATACAATTTGCATTATTCAAACTCCTTTTAAGGACATTGTTTTGCTCTTTTAAAAGAACAAAACAATGGGCTCTCTCTCAAGAGCCGTGCTACAAACTGGCTTGTGCATTCTTGTAGTAGAATACGCACACCCAAAGGGTGTGGTGTCTGGTATTCCCAAGTAACTCTGTTGAACCACTCAACCAGCATGCTTAATTGAGTAGAAAAACAGCCTTGGACGTCGCCCCAGATAAGGCTCCTGAACTTTTTAGGCATATTACGCAGGCCTGCGCCCATCTGCGGCGCTTTTTGCAATAGTGAAGGCAGCCACTCTTACGGTGATGCGGGTGTTGGTATGCAGATGGAATAAAAAGCCGACGAATGTGTTTTTCGACTTTGATCTCAAAGACTGCGATATCAACGTAGTCAGTATGAATCAACATCAATGGGGATGACAATGTTTGAAAGCATCAGCAACGCACAAGGGACTTGGTTTTCGACCTATCGTGAAAGAACGGGCCAAAAGGGTTTTCTGACGTACATGTTCTGATGTGTAAGGCGGGAATGGTTCGTTATCCCACAAGGGGACCTTGGTGGACCACTTTAAGTAAGTGATGCCACAAATGAGCAAAGAGTGTGGTTATCTTCTTTACTCCCGACGTGTTCGTTTTATGGACTCAAATAGGCTAAACCACGAGTATTAGTAAGAGCATCTTTTCGTTGTTGACTAAGGTAAGCTCCGTGATGTTTTTAGCTGAGCGCCTCACTAACCCGCTCGTGAGTATAACCATAATCTAAAGCCCAGCGATGGAGATCTTCAATCGACATAGGTTTAGCGTAATAGTAACCTTGATGTTGAAAGACGCCTCTTAATAAAAGCCCGTTAGCTTCAAGCTTATTTTCAACCCCTTCCGCTACTAGATTCATTTCTAACTGCTTAGCCATTTTAATATACCCATCGAGAACAGCGGATTTTCCTTCATCAATGGAGCGTGTAAACATTTTGTCTATTTTGATAGTGTCAATATCGAAATAATGCAAATAGGAGTTTCCGCCATAACCGGTACCTGCATCATCAAGGCTTATTTTAAGTCCTAATGTTTTGAGTAAGGCGAGGCGCTGACTGGCAAACGCCAAATTTTCAATCGGTTGGCGTTCTGTCAATTCAAGCGTCAGTTTTGAGTAGTCGTGCTGAAACCGCTTTAAATAGTGGTAAAAATCGTCATTTTGTAGGTGCAGAGGAGTGATGTTGACACTGCAATAAAACTCAGCGTTTTGACTCATCAAAGACGATAAGTCGCGGTAAATGGTTGTAATGAGATTTTCTGTTGTTGGAATGATATCCCCACTTTGCTCTAGATAATGGATGAACTTGCTTGGTTCTATGACGCGGCCATCAGAGGGAAGCCATCGGAGTAAAGCTTCGACACCGAGCATTTTACCTGTTTGTGCGTCTACAATGGGTTGATAATAGGGGAAAAACTGGGCGTCTCGAACCGCTTTTTGAAGAGCAATTTCTTTTTTTGCGTGCCAATAGGAAACACATAACCAAAGAATGGTGAGTGAAATCATAAAGAGTAAAGTGGTGACCGGCCACAAGTTTTGCTTAAACTTCGAAAGCACTCGTGAGGCAGAGACGGAGGATTCAAAGGTAAGAGGAAGATAGTTTGAAGCAACTGAGTTCGAGTACAGGCGATCAGCATTGGGCAAACTGCCTATTTCAAGGATAGTGTAATTTTCTTTTGGTAAAGATAAACGAATAGAGCGTTGATGGTCTAAATCATTTTCAAGAAAAAGGTATTCCGTGCGTAATGGAAAGAGGAAGCCATATTGTCCATTCGAACCGTATAAATAGGGGGGATGTTTTGGGGTTGTGGAGAGAGAATAAATCGCTAAACGCCACATTTCCCCTTTTAATTGTGTACTGAGTAAGTTCTTAAAATTACGTTGTTCAAATTGCTCAACGCCGAAAGGAGAGCAATAGGTATAAGGTTTCTGCTTATCAAGATTAACGATGGGTATCGACATAAGTAGATGCGACACATAAAGCTTCTCTAACTGCTCTATAGTGTCAGTGGAGCATTCACCGCTAGCGACGCTGGCCTCAGAAAGAATGGGTTTTTCAAGCCCATATTTAATCGCAACAGAAACGATTTGATCGAGGTAGTCGACGTCATGCTTAATTTCATTATGAACTTGATAAAGACTGGTTGCTAATGAAGCCAATAAGCTAAACAACAGGGCCAATAACAT
>NZ_JACJFF010000069.1:0-27293 GCF_014164465.1 Vibrio sp. SG41-7
TTCATTGAAATCAAGTTTGTTACCGAAGTAACTGTCATTACGCTCTTTCGAAAAAGAACCAATAACGTTTTGATATTCATCAACGAGTGCCCACACAGATTGATAGGTTTAAATTGTTAAAGAGCTTTACTTATTGGGCCTTCCTTTTAGTAAGGAGCCTCTCTAAGTGGACGGCCATTCTAGCGAATTGGGTTCCAGTGTCAAACACTTTTTCCAGCTAATTTTTCAAAGCATCTTAAATGCTTAATGTCGTCTCGTTACTTAGTTCAAACCGCTTAGTTATCCCTGGCAACGGAGGCGCATTATAGAGAGAGTCCCCCTTTGCACAAGGCCAAAAACGAAAAAAGACCGCAACAAGCGATCGTTCGGACACTATTCACACAAAGCGTTCAAAATAGGTACGATTACGTCTTAATTTCGACTAATCGTACCTATCGTTCTTACCTTGATTATTGGTGAGCAATAATTCGGTCGTTATTCACTAATAGCTGCACTTTCTTATCCGGATTGATTTTCCCTGCAAGTATCGCTTTCGCTAATGGGTTCTCAACACTCTGCTGAATTGCTCTTTTAAGGGGCCTCGCACCATAGACAGGATCAAAACCGACTTGAGAGATCAACTTCAGTGCTTTGTCCGAAACTTCAAGCTCATAGCCATTGTCTTCCATTCGTTTCTTCAAATGCTCAAGCTGAATAGCGGCTATTGACTCGATGTGAGCTTGGCCTAATGGATGGAACACGACACTTTCATCAACACGGTTCAAAAACTCAGGGCGGAAATGCTTACCTACCACTTCCATCACCTCATTCTTTATTCCTTGGTAATCGAGCGTATTGAAGTTTTCTTGAATTCTCGAAGAGCCAAGATTAGATGTCATGATCACTACGGTATTTCTGAAATCGACCGTGCGACCTTGTCCATCGGTTAATCGTCCATCATCTAAAACCTGCAATAGAATATTGAAAACATCAGGGTGCGCTTTCTCTACCTCATCAAGCAGAATCACAGAATAAGGTTTTCGACGAACAGCTTCAGTTAAGTAACCACCTTCTTCATACCCAACGTAACCTGGAGGAGCACCAACCAAACGAGCCACTGAGTGTTTCTCCATAAACTCAGACATATCGATACGAACCATGGCATCGTCACTATCAAACATGAAGTTAGCCAGTGTTTTACACAGTTCGGTTTTACCTACGCCCGTTGGACCAAGAAATAAGAAAGAACCAATCGGCTTATTTGGATCTGATAAACCAGCACGACTACGACGAATCGCATTCGATACCACTTCTACCGCTTCGGCTTGCCCAATAACCCGCTTATGCAGAACACCTTCCATTTTCAGAAGCTTCTCTTTTTCTGCCTCTAGCATTTTAGAAACCGGAATGCCGGTTTGCTTTGAAAGAACATCGGCAATTTCAGCGTCAGTTACCTTATTACGTAATAAGGTCATTTCTTGCATTTCAGCTTGAGTCGCGAGGTCTAACTGCTTCTCCAACTCTGGGATTCGACCATATTGCAATTCAGACATTCGGTTAAGATCGCCAGCACGCCTTGCAAAGTCCATATCCATACGAGCTTGTTCTAACTCTGATTTGATATGTTGCGTCCCGGAAAGCGCCGCTTTTTCAGCGTTCCAAACTTCTTCAAGCTCAGCAAAATCCCGCTCCTTCTCAGAAAGTTCGCTTTGTAGCGTGCGCAGGCGCTTTTCACTGGCCTCATCATTTTCATTCGTCAGAGCTTGCTGTTCAATCTTCAACTGAATGATTTTGCGTTCTAACTTATCCAATGACTCGGGCTTTGAATCTATCTGCATGCGAATGCTCGAAGCCGCTTCATCAATGAGATCAATCGCCTTATCCGGTAGCTGACGATCTGAAACGTATCGGTGAGATAGCGTTGCCGCCGCTACGATAGCAGGATCGGTAATTTCTACATGATGGTGAAGTTCATAGCGCTCTTTCAAACCACGAAGAATCGCAACTGTGTCTTCAACGGTTGGCTCATCGACTATCACTTTTTGGAATCGACGCTCTAATGCAGGATCTTTCTCTATATACTGACGATGTTCATCGAGTGTCGTTGCGCCTACACAATGCAGCTCACCACGAGCCAATGCTGGTTTCAGCATATTACCGGCGTCCATAGAGCCTTCGCCTTTACCTGCTCCTACCATGGTGTGAATTTCATCGATGAAGAGAATAATGTTGCCCTCTTCTTTCGATAATTCGTTGAGAACCGATTTCAAGCGCTCTTCAAATTCACCACGATATTTAGCACCTGCAATCAAAGAGCCCATGTCTAATGAAAGAACTCGTCGCCCTCTCAAGCCTTCCGGTACTTCATTATTGATAATGCGCTGCGCCAAACCTTCAACGATTGCCGTTTTTCCGACACCAGGCTCACCAATAATAACGGGGTTATTCTTAGTACGGCGTTGAAGTACTTGGATAGTACGACGGATTTCATCGTCTCGACCAATCACAGGATCTAGCTTGCCTTGCTCCGCTCTTTCAGTCAGATCAATGGTGAACTTCTCTAATGCTTGGCGTCTGTCTTCGGCATTCGGGTCATCGACTTTTTGACCACCACGAACTTGCTCGATAGCTTGAGATAGTTTTTGCTCAGTAAGGCCTAGCTCTTTAAGTAAGTTTCCTAAAGGACCTTTGTCTTCAATTGCAGCGAGTAGGAATACTTCTGAAGATATGTAACTGTCTTGGCGCTTTTGCGCGACCTTGTCACATAGGTTGAACAACGTTCCCATGGCATTCGAAAGCTGAACATCACCACCGATACCACTTACTTTTGGCACTCGGTCTAATATTTCGCTCAATTTAGAACGCAATTGAACAACATCAATGTTCAGCATAGTAAGCAATGGACGAATCGCACTGCCATCTTGATTAAGCAAAGACACCATTAGGTGCACAGGTTCTATATATTGGTGATCACGACCTAATGCGAGCGACTGAGCATCAGATATCGCAATTTGGAATTTACTAGTGAACCGATCGAGACGCATGCCAACCTTCCTACTCTTAGATATGTTTATCTTATGGTTAGAAGATGGATACGGTAACGCGGATTTTCAAGGGATAAGAGTGAAGAATAGAGCTTATATGAAAATATAAATGAGCTGGATGAGTGGTTGTGCTAGCCAGAGATTACTCTAACCAAATAAATGTAGCCTGACGTCCAGTAATGCCATCACGGCGATAAGAATAGAAAGCATCTGAATCTGCGTATGTACATAGATTCGAGTCTGTCACTGAAGTCACGCCAACTTTCATTAATCGTTGAGTCGCGAGTTGAGACATGTTTGCCAGCCATTTGCCAGGTTCAGCTTTGGCTTGAAATGCTAATTTAGCTTGAGGGTCAAAACGAACAAAAGCTTCCAACACATCGTTGCCAACCTCAAATGCATCTTTGCCAATTGCAGGGCCAAGCCAAGCCATGATCTGATTATCTGAATCTAGATTTGAAAACTTTGCGACGGCATTTTCAAGAATGCCACCAGCAAGACCACGCCAACCCGCATGAACAGCCGCGACTTGAGTGCCTTTGGTATCAGTAAGAATTACTGGCAAGCAATCAGCCGTCATCGCTGAACACACAATACCCTTTGCAGAGGTAAATGCACCATCAGCATCAAGAACATTCGTCACCGGTTCTAAAACCGTAACGACATCCGTTGAGTGAGTTTGATTTAGCCATACTGGAGCTGTGGGCATCTTAGATTGTTGCTTTAGCCATATTCGATTGCTTTCAACAAGCGAAGTATCATCCCCAACGTGCATACCGAGGTTTAACCCTTGATAAGCACCTGTAGAACAACCATCGAAACGAGTCGAAGCAAATGCTTTCACGTTTTGAGGAGCGTTCCAGTCAGGGATGATCATTGACACGATTAAATGTCGTCTTCTATGTTTTCGCGAGCATCAACACGTAATGCTTCTGCCATCACAACCATGTCATTTGGAACAGGTGCGTGGAACTCAACTTCTTCACCAGTAATAGGGTGAACAAATTTAAGCATTACAGCATGCAGCGCTTGGCGATCAAAAGAACGAATCATTGTCGTCAGCTCTTCAGATGCACCTTTTGGAATACGTGCACGACCACCGTATGCAATATCACCTAACAGAGGATGCTGAAGGTATGACATGTGAACACGGATTTGGTGAGTACGACCTGTTTCTAGGCGTAGACGAATTCGAGTATGTTCGCGGAAATGCTCCGCAACACGGTAGTGAGTTACCGCAGGCTTACCTAATTCATTCACGTCCATTAAAGTACGTTTAGTTGCATGACGGCTAATGCCTTTCTCAACCACACCACCCGCGGTCATTTTGCCAATAGCAATTGCTTCATATTCACGAGTGATACGACGTTTAGCAAGTGCACGTACAAGGCGAGTTTGAGCTGGAACCGTCTTAGCCACAACCATAAGACCGGTTGTGTCTTTATCAAGACGGTGCACAATACCCGCACGAGGTACTTCTGCAATCTGAGGGTAATGGAAAAGCAATGCGTTTAGTATGGTTCCATCCGGCGTACCTGCGCCTGGGTGTACAACCAGATCACGAGGCTTATTGATAACCAATAAATCATCATCTTCATAGACAATGTTTAACGGAATATCTTGTGCTTCCCAGCGCTCTTCATCTGCAAGCTCCGCTTGTAAGATGATCGCTTCACCGCCCAAAACTATGGTGCGCGGTTTAGTGATAACTTCGCCATCCACTTGGATTTTGCCGTCAAGAAGCCACTCTTTAATACGAGAGCGAGAAAAATCGGTAAATAGTTCAGCGACAGCTTGGTCTAAACGTTGACCTAACTGGCTGCTTTTTACTGTGTCTGTTAATGTTATCTGCTGAGCCATATCGAACTTTTTTAAAAACCGTGAGACTAATACCCATTAGTATGGATAAAATAGAATAATTGCATCATTGTATCTGTTACTGGTTAGAAAGTAACGGAAGCTTACGAAATATTTAATTCAAGGAATCGACGCCTGACATGAAACACCTTACTTTATCGGGTCTATTAGCCGTATCACTCTTAGTTGGCTGTTCAAGTACTGAAGAAATAGTACCGGATGTACCACCATCGGTTCTTTACTCTGACGCTCAAGAGTCCCTACAGAGCGGTAGCTGGCTTTCTGCAATCGAAAAGCTAGAAGCCTTAGACTCTCGTTACCCATTCGGCGCCTATTCGGAACAAGTACAGCTAGATCTGATTTACGCGTACTACAAAAATGATGACTTGGCGTTAGGCCTTGCCACCATTTCTCGATTCCTACGCTTAAACCCGACTCATGAAAAACAAGACTGGGTGCTTTACATGCGCGGCCTAACGCACATGGCACAAGACCGTAACTTCATGCACGACATTTTTAATATCGACCGTAGTGACCGAGATCCAGAGCCAGTGAAACTCGCGTTTGCTGACTTCAAACGACTACTGGAACGCTTCCCTAGCAGCCCTTATGCGGAAGATGCGCAAAAACGCATGTTCGCACTTAAGAACCGCCTCGCAGAGTATGACTTAGCAACCGCTGATTTCTACCTACGCCGTGAAGCTTGGATTGCAGCTGTAAACCGAACACAAGAGCTGCAGAAGACTTACCCAGACACAATTGCTGCACGTAAGTCTTTGGATATTCAGTTAGAAGCTTATAAACAACTAGGTTTAGAAGACGCAGCTTCAAGAACAGAAAAATTGATTGAGTTAAACCCACTGCCTTAATCAACGTTGTCATATTCATTCGAAAACGCGCTAATTTATTAGCGCGTTTTTTTTGAACTTAATTTCGTAAACTTGATGAATCGCATAATACACGGTATCTTCAAAAGATAACTTTTAACAAAACATCAACATGGAGTGTGGATGTGAGTAGGTTGTTATTATTTATCTGGATATCGCTATTTAGCCAATTATCCTACGCATTAGAACTGTCCCCGTTAAGCAACGAGCCTTACATGGGTGACTTAGATGTGCTCAAAACCAAAGGAACGGTTAGAGTGCTCGTGTCTGCTGATCTTGGTTTTTATTATATCGAGGATGGCAAACCAAAAGGCATCGTGGCTGAAATGCTCTACCACTTTGAGAAGAGCCTTCGTAAGAAACACCCTTACCTTAATGTTCAAATTATCCCAGTGCAGCGAGATGATCTACTTCCCTCATTAGAATCTGGTTATGGCGACGTCGCTGTCGCGAACCTGACGATCACCGACAAGCGATTACGAATCATCGATTTTTCCGACCCAATGATTAAAAATGGAAAAGAACTGATTATCACAGGAAAGAACTCAGCCCCTATCACCGAAATCAAGCAACTGAGCGGTAAAGAGGTTTGGATTCGTGCAAGTTCGAGTTACTTCGAGAGTGTACAAAGAGTCAATAAAGAACTGAATGAATTAGACTTACCACCGCTGCATGTCCACTTTATTGAGGAGTCATTACAAGACTACGAGCTGATAGAGTTGGTCAACCAAGGCTATATACAAGGCACAATCCTAGATAGCCATAAAGCAAAGTTATGGACTGACGTAATGGAAAACATTCAGGTCCATCACGATTTACCCTTACGTGAAAATGGCCAAATAGCGTGGGCATTAAGAAAAAACAGCCCTCAACTAAAAAAAGAGATCAACAAATACGTCAAGACGGCACGAACAGGTACCCTACTTGGAAATGTTATCTATCAGAAATACATCGACAACACTCGCTGGTTAGGTAGAGCGCTCAACCCAAATAAAATAGACCGAGTGGCTAAGCTGTCAGATGTTTTTGAAAAGTATTCGAGTCAATACGAATTCGACCCTTTGATGATGTCTGCACAAGGTTTCCAAGAGTCTGGACTGGATCAAAGCCGGGTTTCTCACCGTGGAGCTATTGGTGTGATGCAGGTGTTGCCAAGTACCGCCAAAGACAAAAACGTCAACATCAAAAACATACATAAAGTGGATAACAACATCCATGCGGGTGTGAAATACATGCGTTTCATTAAGGACAGGTATTTTGACGACCCTGCCATTACGCCAGATAACCAAATCTACTTCACTTTGGCTTCTTACAACGCTGGTCCTGCTAAGATCAGAAAGATGAGGCGCATTGCCAAGCAGAAAGGTTACAACCCAAACATCTGGTTTAAAAACGTAGAAATCATCACTCGTAAATACGTGAGCAAAGAACCGGTGACCTATGTCGCCAACATCAACCGTTACTTTGTAATCTATAAGCAGTTACAAGCTATCAATGCTATCCGAGAGAACGGCACAGCGAGATTACTGAACACTAACGACTAGGATCGCATCAATCCCAGAACTGGAGAGCCAAAGGTATTAGGTAAAGCTAAAAACACAAAAGCCGCATAAGAAAACTTATGCGGCTTTTGTTTATCTAATTCTGAAGAAGCTTACGTAGCGATCTAGAACGCGAGACCTACATCACAAAACACTATTGAGTAAATTTCAATCAAACACTTTCAATAAGCTGTAAGACGCCCCTAAAAACTGGTTTAATTTTTAGCGAAGCCTTGCCTCCAAGTTATCTTTTTTCATAGAGATAACAAGCATTTTTCGCCAAAAAGATACTAAGACTTGCGTGAGATCACATTTGATTTTAATGCTTATCCCACCCAACCAAAACAAGATCTAGATCACATTCTTTATTCCTGAAAGTCGTAATCTGAAGTTAACCCATGAGGGATACAACAGAGGAAAACTTCTATGAAAATGAACATCACTGGTAAAAACATCGACATTACCTCTGCAATCCGTGATCACATAGAAAGCAAATTTAAAAAGCTGGATAAATGGCAAGTAGACATCATTGGCTGCCAAGCGAGCTTTAGCGAAGAACCAAACAAGAAGAAAAAATTTGAAGCGGTTCTAACCGTACCAAAAGGCCAACTTGTTGCTTCATCAATCCATGACGACCTCTACGTAGCTATCAACGAAGTAGAACAAAAACTAGAGCGTCAACTCAACAAGCTACGCCATAAACCTGAAGCGCGCCGCGCTGAAAAGCCTGAAATCGAAGAGCTAGAAGCTGAAGTAGAATAAGGAAAGAGAACAGATTAAAAAATAGCGCCTCAGGGCGCTATTTTTTTGCTTGACGCTCGTAGCTCGCTTGCTTATTGTGTTTAAACATTCATAAAACAATCACTTTTTATGCACACTCAATCTTTGTTTATTTTTGACTTCTTTTTTCTTCCGTAAATCGGAGGCTGAGTCGTTTTAGAAAAACAAGTCAAAAACGAACAAGAAGCCTCCCACACTAGGGAGGCTTTTTTATAAGGACACATTTATGACTGACCGCTCAATTTCACTGGATGATATCCGCCTTCGTCTTAATGATTTAGATGACGAACTGCTGAGTTTACTTTCCGAACGTCGCAAACTCAGTATCGAAGTTGCGAAAAGCAAGGTAGAAACATCAAAGCCCGTACGCGATGCCGTTCGTGAGCAGCAGCTTCTGGTTAAGCTGATCAACAACGGTAAAGATAAATATGAGCTTGATGCGCAGTACATTACTAAACTGTTTCACACCATCATCGAAGATTCCGTTTTACTACAGCAGTCATACTTACAAAACCTAGCGAACCCGCAAAGCCGTAAACCTCTGGCTCGCGTTGCATTCTTAGGTTCTAAGGGATCATATTCTCATCTTGCTAGCCGTGAATATTTCAGCCGTAAGAATATGGAATTGATAGAGCTTAACTGCAATCATTTCAAAGAAGTGGCATCGACGGTGGAATCTGGTCATGCAGATTACGGTGTGTTGCCGATTGAGAACACCAGCTCAGGTTCAATCAACGAGGTCTACGACCTACTGCAACACACAACGCTTTATATCGTAGGTGAACTGTCTCAACCAATCGAACACTGCTTGGTTGCGAAAAATGATATTCGTTTAGAAGACATCAAAACCCTCTATTCACACCCACAACCTCACCAACAGTGCAGTGAGTTTTTGAGTCGCCTTAAAGGTGTCAGCCTTGAGTCTTGCGCAAGTACAGCTGATGCAATGAAGAAGGTTAAAGATCTGGAGGGCGATGATGTGGCAGCAATTGGTAATGCATCGAGCGGCAAGCTTTATGGGCTTCAGCCAATCCAAGGAAATATTGCAAACCAAACTGAGAACCACACTCGCTTCATCGTTGTGGCACGTAAACCGGTAGAAGTATCAACTCAAATTCCAGCTAAAACGACACTGATCATGTCGACTTCTCAAGAGGCGGGTTCTTTGGTAGAAACTCTACTAATCCTACAACGCTTGGGTATCAACATGACTAAGCTGGAATCTCGTCCTATCATGGGCAACCCATGGGAAGAGATGTTCTACGTTGATTTAGAAGCACATTTGGATGCAGATAATATGCAGCAAGCGATAACAGAACTAACTGCCATTACTCGTCACCTTAAAGTGTTGGGTTGTTATCCAAGTGAGAACATCAAAGCGACGCAGGTTAAGTTGTCATAGTTTTTAATGAACATAAACTTTTAGCAAACATAAGCTCTTAACAAACATAAGTTTTCAGAGAATATAAGCTTTGGCGAACATAAGTTTTTGGCAAACATAAGCTTTTAACGAACAAACGTTTAAAGCTGGCATAAGTTTAAATCTGCTATAAGCATTTGGCCTACAGTAGGCCAAATGCTAAAACCTGCGGCTAATGGAATAACTCGTACTCAGGAATACTCACACTACGTATTCCTGAGACATGACTCGATTATTTCACTGGCTGTACATGCCTTCTAACCCACACCATTCAACACCTTCTTAACAAAAAACTCATTAGTGGCTTTTTTATCAATAAAGACAAAACCTTACCCCCTTCACAGGAAATCATCGAACTACGTGTAATTAATAGCGAGTAAGTATTAAGTAACATAAACTTACGCGCTTAAATTATAAATAGTGTTGTCATTAACTATGAAGCTAAGTACTAAAATCTTACTACTGATAACCCCTGTGATACTGATCAGTACCGCAGCTTCTAGCTATATTATTTATTCAACGCAGAAAAGCAGTTTTATCAAACGCGAAGACAACGCACTTCAGCTAAACATGGAAAAGTTGGCAGGATATTTTCGACAGTCTCGCTCGTTCCTAAATAGCTACTCTTACACCTTGACCCAAAGTGACATGGTGAAGCGTTACTTTCTCACTGAACAAAACCTATCTCGCGATCTTGAACTGGTTAGTAACCTTCGAGAAGCCATACACTTCTTGCAAGATGACGATGAAAGCTATACCGGGTTAGCGCTTCTCAATAGTCAGCGAAAATTGAGTTATTACGCTGATAATAACAGCGACTCACGCACTCAGATTGACAGCAAAATATTGGATTTTGTGGATCAGTACTATCAAGACACCTTAGCAGCATCAAGTACCAACTATATTCAAAACTCTCAAGGTGAAGGGATGTTGGTTCACTACGAGAAGGTAGACAAAAAAACGATTTTCCCAACCGCAAACAATCACCCCGACGATGTGTTCTTTGTTGTTGTGTCAGTCTCTCTCGATAAATTTAATGCGCTGAGAAAACAGATAGAGTTCGACTACCAAACCAGCTTATTCTTCACATCTATAGCGGTTTCTCTGGAAAATAATGTCACCCACTCAGTCAAGCTTGCACCAGAACTATACGCCACAGTTGACCCGGCGCCATTCCTATTGGAAAACAAGCTCGAATCAATTTGGAATAAGCTGAGTTTGTCCTTTGCACTATCCGCGTTTGTGACGGTTGCTCTGCTACTCATGCTTTTGTCTCGCAGTGTGATATCCCCGATAACACGACTCGACCGACAACTGCAGCAAGTCGAGAAAAAACAACGTAAGAACATCGAACGTTTAGGCACTCGTGATGAGCTTGGCCGCCTATCACAGCGTTTTTATGACATGTACCAAGAGTTAGATAACACCTACCAACAGACCAAGCTATTGGCCGAGAATGATCAATTAACCCAAATAGCCAATAGGCATCAATTTCAAACCTTCGTTCAGCAATCATTACCCAAGCCTAGCTCGAATACCGAAACCTGGGTTCTCTACTTTGACCTAGATAACTTTAAGTTTGTGAATGACAAATATGGACATCAAATCGGCGATTCCATTCTGGTCAGTTTTGCTCAGCGTATTTCCGATATTTGTAGCCACTATAAAACAGAATTTGACGCTCATTGTATGCCAGCCCGACTTTCTGGAGACGAGTTCGTTGTGTACATTAACGCCCCTACTCGCCAAGGGAATATCGCGCATAGATTCTCTGAGAGCTTACTGACGCCACTACAAAAAGGTTTTATCACAGAATCAGGGAGCTTTCCGATCACGGTCAGTATTGGTATTGCGACCTACCCCAACGATGGCCACTCCATCGAAAAGCTACTGTCGAACGCTGATACCGCGATGTACCAAGCCAAACGCGCAGGTAAAAACCAATTTGCTGACTATTCACGAGATTTAGACAAAGCGATTCAACGCCAAGCAAACATTGAACGCGCACTCAGAGACAAGAACTTTGATGATGAATTTAGACTCGTTTATATGCCGTACATGGATTCAACAGGAACCCATGT
The DNA here is from genome assembly GCF_014164465.1 of Vibrio sp. SG41-7. Classification (NCBI taxonomy): domain Bacteria; kingdom Pseudomonadati; phylum Pseudomonadota; class Gammaproteobacteria; order Vibrionales; family Vibrionaceae; genus Vibrio; species Vibrio sp. SG41-7. The sequence goes on from NZ_JACJFF010000069.1 coordinate 11,590, forward strand.
TATTGGTGTTGAGGTGTTATTACGTTGGAATTCGGAGCAACTAGGCTTGGTTCCACCTGATGAATTCATTCCAATTGCCGAGCAAACAGGATTATTCGATCAGGTTGATCAGTGGGTCATTCAGAATGCATTTGCTTCTTTTCATCGACTTCAGTCTCAATTTGATCACTCAATTCAGTTATCGGTTAACTTATCTTCTGCTGGGATTGAAACGACTGATCTTGCTGACTTCATCAAAGAGCACGCCGATTTAAATCGAATTCCGCCAAGTTTGATTGATTTTGAAATTACCGAAACCTTTTACTCAAACTCTGAAGGTTTTCCGCTGCTTAACGAACTCTCTGATATGGGCTATCGATTAGCCATTGATGACTTTGGATCTGGCTACACCTCCATCACTCAACTGGTGCAGTATCCAACTCAAAAAATTAAGCTCGATAAAGCCTTTTTAGACACCTTAATTGAGACCGATAATCAGAACATAGTGAAACCGGTTATCGGGTTATGTCATGCTCAGGGTAAGAAGGTCACAGCCGAGGGCATCGAAACTGAAAGCATGCATCGGTGGTTGCAAGAAGCACAGTGCGATATGCTGCAAGGCTATTACTTCGGTAAACCTATGCCATTAGAAGAACTGAGTGATTGGTACCGACAGCATCAACTCAATTTAATCGATAACAAAAAGAATCCAATACATGAAATCTGTAATCATCGCATCGCTGAACCCAGCTAAAATTAACGCCGTTAAAAGTGCATTCTTATCTGCTTTTCCTGATACTGAATTTGATTTCAAAGGCATCAGCGTTCCTAGCGGTGTCGCCGATCAACCGATGAGCAACGACGAGACCTATCAAGGTGCGGTAAATCGCGTTCACAACGCAACTCAAGCTCAACCTGATGCGGATTTTTATGTTGGATTAGAGTCTGGAATAGAAGGAAAGGTTACATTTGCTTGGATGGTCGTTGAAGCAAACGGTCAGCGCGGAGAATCTCGCTCAGCAAGCTTGATGCTGCCACCCGTTGTGCTTGATAAACTCCAGCATGCGAATGAGCTAGGTGATGTGATGGATGAAGTCTTCGGCACCGACAACATAAAACAAAAAGGCGGTGCGATTGGCTTATTGACACATAACCAACTATCTCGCAGTTCTGTATATAGCCAAGCTTTAATCCTAGCGCTGATCCCATTTGTTAACCCTAAGCACTTCCCTGCTTAGTCTTGTTTAAGAAACACGATATTTCGCCTCTCTAGAGGTAATATCATTGAGCGGGATAAAAACAAAAAACGCTAACCTATGGTTAGCGTTTTTATCAAGTTCTTAGGCTTACTGTTTAAATGCTTACTTAAGTAACAGCTCTGCAATTGCCGCTTTCTCTTGCTCAGATTTAGCCTTTAGCTCATTAGAGCCTCGCGTGATCGTAGCCACACCCACACCTAACATTTGGCTCACCTGTCTTTGTGACATGTCCCCTTTCATGAGTTCACAAAGAATATTCACTCGAGCGACCAAAGCATCTCGCTCATCAGGTGTCATCATCATGGTCAACAACAGTTCATGCTGATCTTTCTCAGCCGCTGTTTTTACCAAATCCATTAGTTGTTGCCAATTCTCATATTCAGGTTGTGATGCCATATCTCTACACTTACTTTTAAATTTTGGCTTGAAGTAGCCGCTTAATGATTGAAAGCGTTTAACACTTTATACCGAAACACTTGCTTTGATCCAATGTAAAAAGGCAGCAAGTGGAACTGGTTCGCACTCACTGCCTTTAATATGACTCAGTTTCGGAGAAAGTACCGAACCCCTAGTATTTCGTTTCGGCCTCATGGGGCGCTAAAAACATCCCTTTCTCGCCCAAGATATCTCGATAGTAAGTCTCAAACATCAAGATATTCTGAACGTAGCCACGAGTCTCTTTGAATGGAATCATTTCGATAAAAGCAAATGCATCGAGCTTTTCATCGCTGCGTGAACGCCATTGTTTCACACGACTCGGGCCTGCATTATAAGCAGCAAATGCAAAAATACGGTTGTTATCATATTGAGCTAATAGGCCATCTAGATAGTGGCTACCAATCTCAATGTTCTTGCCGACATCATAAAGATCATCGCTGCCCTGATATTTAATCTTATGTTTGTTCGCCGTATATTGCGCCGTCTTTGGCATAATTTGCATGATGCCACGCGCGCCAACTGGAGAGCGAGCTTCTGAATCCATCGCACTCTCTTGTCTCGCTAAAGACATTAAGGTGATTGGGTTAATATCGTGCTTTTCGGCGTAGAAGTTAAACCACCACTTATGAGCAACAGGGAAGCGTAGGTCTATGTTGTCCCACATCTTCGCAGAGATGCTCGCTGTCACTGTAAAGTGGTTCCAACGCTGCGTCGCAGCATGAGCTGCGAGCATTGATTTCTGATCTTTATCAGCATTGGTTAACAACCAACGCCACTCACTCTTCGCTGCCGCAATTTTATCTCGGTCAATCAGCTCGCCGATTCGAACCAAAGAAGTCTCAAATGGCTTTACTGTTTCAGCGTTGTATTTGAGTGTCGATGTTGGGTACTGAACTGGCTTACCTAACTGCTTAGCCGCAGCCACACTGTAGAAATTACGCTGGCCCAAGATATCTGACAGTCGTTTGTTACCCTTAGCAGTATCACCGAGTGCTATCTCTGCCCTACCTTGCCAATACTGCCAGCGAAGCGAAGCCTGATGCTTATCATCTAAGCGCGCAATCCACTCTTTCAAGCCAGTCCAATCGGCATGCTGAATCGCTAAGCGAGCACGTCTTTCCAACAAGACTTGCTTTGATGAACTCGCGAGCATTTTGTCTCGCCACGCCATCAACTCTTCAGAGTCGGTATTGATCAAGCGGAACGTTAAGTAATCCGTTAGCTCTTGGGATTTTTCTTTCGAAAACTTTTGAGCTTTCACAACATCATCAAAAACCTCTTGAGCGCTGCTTGCTGATTTCCTTGCGAGCTTCTCGAAACCAAATTCGGTTTGAGCTTGGTAGAATTCATTCGCTGGGTGCTTCTTAGCAAACGCTAGTACATTTTCAGGCTTGTTGTACAACGCCTTCATCTGCTTAGCTTGAGCAATTGACTCATCATGCTCCAATTGCTTGATCAGATAGGTCATTAACTTGCCGTTTCGTTTATCAAACGCCAATAGCATTCGCTGTAATATCAGCTCATCCGTTCTTAAATCCGCTTCATCCCAACTTTCGAAGAGCGGATCACAGCTATCATCGACACCACTGCCACTCAACCAAAGCTGCTTCGCACCCTTAAAGGCGAGCTCTTTGTTTCCTTGCTCATAATTCGCACGGTAGTAGATACATTGATATTTTTCACCAACAGGCTCTTTGGTTTGAAACTCAAGGATCGTCTTCCACTGTTTTTGAGCCGCCAATAAATCTAAATAAGGCGCACGCATACGATTCGAAAATGGTAGGGCTTTATTCTCTTCAATAAAGGCATCCACTTCAGCAGGTGTGCGATCACCTAAGCCTAATAAGAAGGCGCGATAATCAGTGTAAGGCGTTAACGGATATGTTTGAATTTTGTTACGTAGCGCAGAGTAAGCTTCTAGATCACGGTTGTCTAAAACCTCTTGCGCTCTGTCATAAACATCACGCTGCATTTCAAGCTCGGAGGCATTGCTAGCCATAGCCATCGGAGCCAGTGAAAATGAAGACAAAATTGCCGATGCAGCCACAGCAATTTTCGTATTACCAATGCGGAAAAACATTCGCTCTTTCCTTAGTGCGTGTATGAATACGTGAAGTCTATTTACGCCCGACATCACATCAAATGTAAAGAGATTGAGTGTAAATATTATTAATATTTAACACTTCGCCTCAGAAGCTTATTAAATATAGTTTTAATGACCAATGTGACAATAATAGGTAAGGATTAGTTCAAGAATGGCTTTTCTGTCCTAGGAGTAACATCTTTGGGGATATTGGTATAAAATAGACGACAATTTTGAACAATAAATTAGGATCGATCGGCAATGGCTGAATACGTATATACCATGTCTCGGGTGAGCAAAACTGTTCCACCTAAGCGTCAAATTCTTAAAGACATTTCTCTTAGCTTTTTTCCTGGCGCTAAAATCGGTGTTTTGGGTCTAAATGGTTCAGGTAAATCTACCCTACTACGTATCATGGCTGGTATTGATACTGATATTGATGGTGAAGCTCGTGCACAACAAGGTCTTAAAGTCGGTTACCTACCGCAAGAGCCTGTACTAGACGAATCAAAAACAGTGCGTGAAATCGTAGAAGAAGCGGTTTCTGATGTTGCAGACGCACTTAAGCGTATCGATGCAGTATATGCAGCTTACGCTGAACCAGATGCAGATTTTGACGCTCTTGCTAAAGAACAAGGCGAGCTTGAAGCTCTGATCCAAGCGAAAGACGGCCACAACCTAGAGACAGCTCTAGAGCGCGCAGCTGACGCACTTCGTCTTCCTGAGTGGGATGCGAAAATCGAACTCCTATCCGGTGGTGAACGTCGTCGTGTTGCGATCTGTCGTCTACTTCTAGAGAAGCCAGACATGCTGCTTCTTGATGAACCAACTAACCACTTGGATGCAGAATCAGTCGCTTGGCTTGAGCATTTCCTTGTTGATTACAGCGGTACTGTTGTGGCAATTACCCACGACCGTTACTTCCTAGATAACGCTGCTGGCTGGATTCTTGAGCTTGACCGTGGTGAAGGTATCCCATGGGAAGGTAACTACACATCTTGGCTAGAACAGAAAGATGAGCGTCTGAAACAAGAAAAATCAGGCGAAAGCGCACGTCAAAAGACGATTGAGAAAGAACTTGAGTGGGTTCGTCAGAATCCTAAAGGCCGTCAGGCTAAGTCTAAAGCTCGTATGGCTCGTTTTGAAGAACTGACGACTGGCCAATACCAGAAGCGTAACGAAACCAACGAACTGTTCATCCCGCCGGGTGAGCGTTTAGGTGACAAGGTACTTGAAGTTAAGAACCTAACGAAGTCATTTGGTGATCGCGTTCTTATCGACGACCTATCATTCAGCATGCCTAAAGGCGCTATTGTGGGTATCGTAGGTGCCAACGGTGCAGGTAAATCAACACTATTCAAGATGCTAAGCGGCGCAGAACAGCCAGATTCAGGTTCAGTTGAATTAGGCGAAACGGTTAAGCTTGCTTCTGTTGATCAGTTCCGTGACAGCATGGACGACACCAAAACAGTATTCCAAGAGATCTCTGAAGGCGCTGATATCATTAAGATCAACAACTTCGAAATCCCTGCACGTGCTTACTGTTCTCGTTTCAACTTCAAAGGCAACGACCAACAGAAAATCATCGGTCAGCTTTCTGGTGGTGAACGTAACCGTGTTCACCTTGCTAAACTGCTGAAAGCGGGCGGCAACGTACTGCTACTCGATGAACCAACCAATGACCTTGATGTCGAAACTCTACGTGCACTTGAAGAAGCGCTGCTTGAGTTCCCTGGCTGTGCAATGGTTATCTCGCATGACCGTTGGTTCCTTGACCGTATTGCGACCCATATCTTAGACTACCGTGATGAAGGTCAAGTTAACTTCTACGAAGGTAACTATACTGAATACACAGAGTGGCTGAAAAAGACTCTGGGCGCACAAGCGGCTGAACCGCACCGTATCAAGTACAAGCGTATTGCTAAGTAAATTAGCTTGTATTTTGAACAAAGGCCGCGATAATAGCGGCCTTTGATATATCTAGCTTACTATTTACCTATTGATATAGAGAAATTACCTATGCTTGAAAGACGTCAATTTTCACGAGTTATTTATCAAGTCCCGACTGAGATCTCACAAGGACGAGTAAATGTATCAGGCTCGGTGCAAGACTTATCTCTTCATGGTTTACTCATTCAGTGTGATAAATGGCAGCAACTCAGCCACGATGCTCCTGTTCAAGTCAGCTTTAAGCTCGCCAACAGTGATATCAATATTCAGTTAGAAGCAACGATAGTCTCTACCATCAATACCTCAATGCGTTTACGCATAGAGCATTTAGATATTGATAGTATTAGCCACCTTAAGCGCCTTGTTGAGCTTAATGTCGGCGACGATGAACTGCTTTACAGAGAGATTGAACACCTTACCGATTTGGGTAAGGAATAATATCTCCATTATCTTTTTCTATTAGAAGCATTTAGTTAATACAGAACCATGTCTAAAAAAATTTCCATTACTATTCCCTCTAACCAAGGGGAACAGACGTTTTACTTCGGCCGAAAAGCCGTGCTCATGTGCACCACTGCCATTTTTTCAGTGCCACTGTTAATTGGCGGATCTGCATACATGCACTTCGAAGGTAAACAAGAGCTCGCGATGCAAGCAGGCGATGCACAACAGTTGATTGAAACGCTGATTGTTGAAAAAGAGCAAACCGAGTTTCTTTACGCTGAGCAGGTAGAAACCAATCACTCGTTATCGCAAACACTGACAGAAAAAGAAGGCACCATTCAACTGCTTGGTAAGCGTGTATTTGATGTGGAATCCGTGCTGGGTCTTGCTGATGAAGAACTGCTTACCGATGATGTCTCTTTAGAAGATCGCATTGATGCGGCTGCGGTAGATTCAGCAGTAAGAGCCACGATGTTTCGCTTGATTCCAAACGACAGTCCGATGGCTTATCAACGTATATCTTCTTCTTATGGTAGCCGCACTAACCCTATTTCAGGTAAACGCCATGTACACACTGGTATCGACCTGACGTGTAAGCGTGGTGAAGATATTGTAGCGCCCGCAGATGGAGTTATTGAAACGGTACGCCCAAGTAAAAAAGGCTTCGGTAACTTTATTACTATGCGTCACTCGTTCGGCTTCATGAGTTCTTACGCGCACCTACAAAAATTCAAAGTTCGCAGCGGTCAGTTTGTGAGTAAAGGTGATGTGATTGCGAGCTGTGGTAATTCAGGTAACTCAACCGGCCCACACTTGCATTATGAAGTACGCTTCCTTGGTCGTTCACTGAACCCTCAATACTTGATGGATTGGACACCGGAGAACTTCAACTACGTGTTCGAAAAAGAGAAAAAGGTTAAGTGGGGCCCACTGGTTCAACTGATTGATAATGTGGTTCGCTTGCAGATCAACCTGACTAACGTGCCTTACATTAGCTCGACCATCGACACGGTATCGAGTGAAGAGAGCAAAAAACCTATCACAACTAACTAGTTGTTAATGGCTAACTAGTTGTTAATAGATAAGACCTGTTGGTTTGGCCTATGATGATCTAATTGCTATTAGCCTACTGTAGGCCAAATGCTTTCATAGCGTTCAGCACAAACAAAAAGAGCGACCAGATGGTCGCTCTTTTTTATGATTTCAAATAGTGATTAGCCACGATGAATCGAGTCATGCGCTTGCTTTAAAAGATTTTGGCTCTCTTGCAAGAACTGCTGCGAGTAGTCGCCAAACCAATCACTGACTTGATTAAAGCTATCAACGAATTTTGCTTTATCTTTCCCATCCAAGATTTCTAATGCTTCACCGAAACGACTATGGAAACGTCGAATCATCTCAATGTTCTCATCTGAAGAAAGAATGATATCACCGTATAAGTTCGGGTCTTGAGCAAACAGACGACCAACCATCGCAATCTCAAGTCGGTAGATTGGCGAGCTTAGCTTCAGAAGCTGATCAATGTTCGGGTTCTCTTTACTTAGGTGCAAGCCGTAAGCAAAAGAAGTGAAGTGGCGTAGTGCTTGAATCAGAGTCATGCCATGGTCGTGTTCAGCAGCATCCATCTGGCAAAGGCTCGCGCCCCAAATAGCAAATTGATTCAGTAACCATTGGTAGCTTTCAGAGCCACGCCCATCGCTGTAAACAATCACTTGTTTCGCAAGGCTTGGAACATCAGGGCCAAACATTGGGTGTAACCCAACCACTGGGCCTTGGTGCATGTTCATCATTGCTTGTAGAGGCTTTGATTTAATCGACGTCAGATCACACAGAATACAATCGCTTGGTAGGTTACCCAGCTTCGCAATCACACCTTCTGTCAGGTGAATTGGAACCGTTACAACTACAAGGCCAGCATTATCTAAAATCTCGTCGGCTCTATCCCAATCTTGGCTGCCAAGGATTTTCACTTCGTAACCAGAAAGCTTGAACATACGGCCAAACAGACCACCAAGTTGACCATTACCACCAACGATAACCACTGAACGTAACTCTGGGTTAAGGCACTTAAAACCAGAATCTTTTTCACTGGCATAAGACTCACGCATCGTACGACGCAAAATATCTTCGATTAACTGCGGTGGAACCCCTATTTTCTCGGCTTCTTGACGACGAGACGCCAGCATCGCAGCTTCGCGCTCTGGTACATAAATAGGTAAACCATGTTCACTTTTTACTTCTCCGACTTTCTCTACTAGAGCTAGTCGTTGAGCGAGTAAATCCAACATTTGTTTATCGACAGCATCGATTTGGTCGCGTAATTCGTTCAGTTCAACGGCCATTTTATTCCTTACTAATCTATAAGCCCGTACTAATCTAAAAGCCTGCACTGATGCAAGTTCGTTAGCAACAGATCTTAAAATGCCCCATTAGATGAGGCACTTAAATTTAAACTCTGACTAACCTTTCAGGCGGTTCTCTAAAAACGGGACTAACTCCGTATGTGCATGTTTCAATAGTGCCTCAGTTGACTCCCAATTGATACACGCGTCGGTAATAGAAACGCCGTATTTCATCTCATTTAGAGGAATATCTGACGGCTGATTACCTTCGTTAATGTGGCTCTCAATCATCAGGCCAATAATCGATTTATTGCCTTCACGCACTTGGTGGATAACGTCTTCAGCAACCAACGGTTGGCGGCGGAAATCTTTACGAGAGTTCGCATGGCTGCAATCAACCATCAACGCAGCTTCTAAACCAGATTTGCCCAATTCTTGTTCACATTCATGTACTGATACTGAATCGTAATTCGTTTGCTTACCGCCACGTAAAATAACGTGACCGTTTGGGTTACCCTGAGTCGTTAGCAGTGCAACCTCACCTTCACGGCTGATACCCATGAAACGGTGACTAGAAGAAGCAGCCTGCATCGCATTAATTGCAGTACCTAAGTTACCGTCAGTACCGTTCTTAAAGCCGATTGGCATTGAAAGGCCACTTGCCATTTCACGGTGAGTTTGAGATTCAGTCGTACGTGCGCCAATCGCAGCCCAGCTGAATGTATCTGCTAGGTATTGTGGGCTGATTGGGTCTAGCGCTTCGGTCGCTAGTGGGATTTCCATCTCAGCTAACTCAACTAAAAGCTCACGACCAACATGCAGACCATGCTCAATATCGAACGTACCATCTAGATGTGGGTCATTGATCAAGCCTTTCCAACCAACAGTGGTACGAGGCTTCTCAAAGTAAACACGCATTACAATATACAGTTGGTCGCTAAGCTGCTCAGATAAATCTTTTAAGCGTTTCGCGTACTCTTTTGCAGCTTCAATATCATGGATAGAACATGGGCCACATACTACAAGCATGCGATGATCTTTCTTATGAATGATATTTGCTATAGTTTCACGAGACTCTTGAATGAAACGACGAGCATTATCACTCAAAGGCAGTTTTGCTTTTAACTCCTCTGGAGTAATCAGTACCTGTTCGTCGATGATATTGACATTGCTTAATTCACTTTTCTGCATAACTCAACCTGTATATTTATTTTTACACCCAACATTTCCATTTGGGCTAACAATCTTTAAAAACACAATAACAGCTACAAAAACGATTGCAAGTGTAAACAATAAAAAACATTTACTGTAAATTATAATTTACACAGCCTCTTTAATTCACTCTGATACACAAACCAGTTTAAACCGCGCCCCACACATACAAAAAAGGCGATATTTCTCATATCGCCTTCTTCAAACTTATAGAGTGTTTATTTATCACCCAGCGTTTAACATTCGCTTAATTTGCTCTGAGGCCTTTTTCCATCGACTATCCGAGTGAAGCGTCGATAAATCAAAGCTGTGCTTTTTAAGCAATGAGTTGGCTAAAGGCACCTCTTGAATCGCTAAGTGATCAAGAGCCTCAATTTGTGCATCTCGCTTATTACACATCAGCACCATGTCACACCCTGCATTCAGAGCAGCCTTCGCTCTATCGGCTGGCCCACCCATAATCGCAGCACCTTCCATAGTTAGGTCATCAGAGAACACCAAGCCTTTAAATCCAAGCTGTTGCTTCAATACTTTCTGCAACCAATACTCAGAGCCACTCGCTGGCTGATCATCATAGTGCGAAAAAACCACGTGCGCAGGCATCATCGCATCTAATATTCCAGCTTCAATTTGAGCCTTGAAGATGGCCATGTCGGTTTCAAAGATGTCGTCTCTAGGATCGTAAGGCGTTTCAAGGTGCGAATCAGCAATCACACCGCCGTGTCCTGGGAAGTGCTTGCCTGTTGTCGCCATTCCAACCGATTTCATGCCCTTAATAAAAGCACTACTGTGGCGAACGATGGTATCAATATCTTCACCAAACGCCCGGCTACCAATCGCTTTACAGTCGTGACCTTTATCTAATACAGGCGCAAAGCTCAGATCGATATCATGGGCAATCAATTCCGCCGCCATCAACCAACCGGCTTGTTCTGCTAACTGCTCACCATTATTCTTAGTCGCGAATTCTTGAGCGGCAGGGATAATTGAAAATCCATCGCGGAAGCGCTGAACTCGGCCGCCTTCTTGGTCAACACCAATCAAAATAGGACGTTTCGCTACCTTGCGGATCTCTTTGTTTAACGCCGAAAGCTGTTTGCTATCGTGGTAGTTTCGAGCAAATAAGATGAGACCACCAACAGTTGGGTGCTCTAAAATTTCTCTGTCTTCAGCTGTTAGCTCATAGCCCGCAACATCTACCCACAACGGTCCCATATTTATCCCTTATTAAACCTAATTTCATAAACTTCCCGAGATTATTCTCTTTAAAGTTGCTTTACAATGTTTTTAAACCAATCTGTGGAAGACTTTAAGAATGCAGGGCAAGTGCTTAGGAATGGATCATAAAGAACTGTATATCGGTGTGATGTCGGGAACGAGTATGGACGGCGTTGATACGGCCTTAGTTTCGATAGAAGACACTGGTATCACATTACTCGCTCATGATGAGTTCCCTATGCCAGATGATCTAAAAGCCCGTCTGCTTGAGGTTTGTATTGGTCAGAAAACGGATTTGATTGCCATTGGTGAACTCGACCACCAGCTTGGTCATCTATTTGCTGATGCGGTTCTGCAACTTCTCGACAAATCAGGTACACCAGCATCATCCGTGACTGCGATTGGTAATCATGGCCAAACGGTATTCCACCAGCCAACGGGTGATTCGCCATTTACCATGCAGCTGGGTGATGCCAATATCATTGCCGCTAAAACACAGATTCAAACAGTCGCTGATTTCCGACGTAAAGACATGGCGCTTGGCGGGCAAGGTGCGCCATTAGTGCCAGCGTTTCACCATACGATCTTTCACCCGCAAGACAGCTCAGTTGTGTTGTTGAATATTGGTGGTATCTCGAACATTTCAGTATTGCGCCCTAATCATCCTACGCTTGGCTATGATACTGGCCCGGGCAATATGTTAATGGACGCTTGGGTAGATAAACACACGGGGGAAAAGTTTGACCGTGATGCGCAATTTGCGCTTAAAGGCCAACTGAATCAAGCCTTGCTCGAACAGCTTCTAAGTGAATCTTATCTATCTCAACTGCCACCGAAAAGCACTGGTAGAGAGCTGTTTAATCTACCGTGGCTAGAACAACAACTTACAGAATTTAAAGACCTTGCAGCAGAAGATGTTCAGCGCACACTTTGTGAATACACCGCATTGACGATAGCCAATGAAGTGGGAACTTATCGCTTGGGTAACCAACCTGCACTGTATGTGTGTGGCGGTGGTACACGAAACCCATTGTTGATGAAAAGGTTGGCAGAACTGCTTCCGAGTTGGGAAGTTGATTCAACCACCAGTAAAGGTGTTGATGCCGATTATATGGAAGCCATGGCCTTTGCGTGGCTTGCCCAACGTCATGTTCATCAACTGCCAAGCAATTTACCAGAAGTGACCGGCGCAAGCAGAGCAGCCTCTCTAGGCGTTCTCTATCGTGCTGACTAAAAACTTTAGAACCATCATTTTAGAATTACCATTTAAGGATCATTATGAGTAACGACGCTCTCATATCAGCGCTCTCGCACCTCGTTTCGGAGGGGAGAAACCCTGACACTATGGATATTGATCTGCTCACCTCTCTCGAAGTGGTTGAAAAGATTAACCAACAAGATAAACAAGTGCCTTTAGCGATCGAAGCGGAACTGCCACAGATCGCGAAAGCGGTTGATAAGATCGCTCATGCCTTTCAAAACGGTGGCCGACTGATTTATATGGGTGCAGGTACCAGTGGTCGATTAGGTGTGTTAGATGCCTCAGAATGCCCACCGACTTTTGGCGTTTCAGACAAGATGGTTATCGGTCTCATTGCTGGCGGACCCGAAGCGATTTTGAAAGCCAAAGAAGGCGCGGAAGATTCGCTGACTCTCGGTATTGAAGATCTGAATGCAATTCAGTTTTCAGAAAATGATGTCGTGGTAGGCATCGCGGCTAGTGGCCGCACACCTTACGTAATTGGTGCACTCAACTACGCCAATCAGATTGGTGCGGTGACGGTTGCGCTGTCTTGTAACCCTGGCTCTCCGATCGCTGAGATTGCTCAAATCGCGATAAGCCCAGTGGTTGGCCCAGAAGCCTTAACCGGTTCCACACGCCTCAAATCAGGTACCGCGCAAAAATTGGTGCTCAACATGCTGACCACTGCCAGCATGATTCGTATTGGTAAGAGCTACCAGAACTTGATGGTCGACGTAAAAGCGACCAATGAAAAATTGGTTGCCCGCGCAGCTCGTATCGTAATCCAAGCAACGGAGTGTGACAAAGCCCTTGCAGTTTCGACACTTAAAACCACCGATTATGATGTGAAGCTATCTATTTTGATGATTCTAACAGGGCTAGATTTAGAACTGGCCAAGGCTCAACTTGATCAACAAAATGGCTTCTTGAGAAAAGCAGTCGAGAATAATCAGTAATCTTAATTTGGTTTGTGGCTTCTCATTTAGACAGCTACTTTAACGACATACAAAAAGACCAGTACACATACGGCACTGGTCTTTTTAATTTCTAATCGCTAGCTTGAGCTTAGTAGTCGTTAGAAAACTCATCCCAGCCGCGCTGCCATTCCATACGGAAACGTTGAGCGTCTTCCGTACCTGAACAAACGCCTTCATAAACCTGGCCAGATAAACCAATTTGATAAGCATGGTTTGGGTTGCAGTATTCTGTAACACCTAGATAGTAACCTTTGCTGTAGCTTGATTGATCTACCGTTCCAAGCTTAGTCATCTCTTGGTAAGAACGTTGAGTGTTACCTTTGATACCGTCACGATAGCCAATCTCTTGCCAATTGCCTTCGGCCGCTAAATCTTGAACATTGGCGCTGCATCCTGCAAGGCTAAATGCCACGGCGAATAGTGCTATTATTTTTTTCATTTCAATCCTTTATATTGTTACTTCACCACTTCCTGACGAAGCGCTGCCTTTGTGGCGATTCTCCGCTGAACACGTACTGATGTCCACTCATTGTATGTTGTTGCCCTCTTAAGCAAGAGAACAAACCGCTCAATCAGTTATAACACCACTTAATTAGCTATTCGACCACTCACTCTCATAGCGGAAGTTTCTTCTCATACACTCCTTTAATATACACCCTGACTTAATTAATACATTCAGGGATAACAAATTATGATGTGGTTTCTTACCTGTGTTGCAGCACTCATTGGTGGCTACTTTATTTACGGTGCCTTTATCGAGAAGATTTTCGGTATCAATGAAAAGCGTCAAACACCCGCTCACACCAAGCAAGACGGCGTGGACTTCGTTCCAATGTCGACGCCAAAGGTTTACCTAGTTCAACTGCTTAACATTGCAGGTGTAGGTCCAATCTTCGGCCCTATCATGGGTGCCCTTTACGGCCCAGCAGCAATGCTTTGGATCGTGCTAGGTTGTATCTTCGCAGGTGCCGTACACGACTACTTCTCAGGTATGTTATCTATCCGCAATGGTGGCGCTTCAGTTCCAACCATCACTGGACGTTACCTAGGCAATGGCGCAAAACACTTTATGAACATCTTTGCCATTGTTCTACTGCTTCTTGTTGGTGTGGTATTCGTTTCGGCTCCAGCAGGCATGATCACTAACCTAGTGAACGACCAAACTGATTTCGTAATGTCGACGAGCACCATGGTTGTCATCATCTTTGCTTACTACATCATCGCAACGATTGTCCCTGTCGATAAAATCATTGGTCGCTTCTACCCACTGTTCGGTGCACTGCTTATCTTTATGTCTGTTGGCCTAATCACTGCGATTGGTCTGTCTGACGAGCACCAAATCATGGGTGGCTTCGAGATGAAAGACATGTTCACTAACATGAACCCTAACGATCTACCGCTTTGGCCTGCTCTATTTATCACCATCGCTTGTGGTGCTATCTCTGGCTTCCACGCAACTCAGTCTCCACTAATGGCGCGTTGCATGGAAAATGAGAAAAACGGTCGCTTCGTATTCTACGGTGCAATGATTGGTGAAGGCATCATCGCTCTAATCTGGTGTGCGCTTGCTCTGTCATTCTTCGGTTCAGTTGAATCTTTATCTGACGCGATTGCAAACGGCGGCCCTGGTAACGTGGTATACAGCGCTTCATTTGGCCTACTGGGTGTATTTGGCGGTATCCTTGCTTTCCTTGGCGTGGTTATCCTACCTATCACTTCTGGTGACACAGCGTTCCGTTCAAGCCGTCTTATCCTTGCTGAATACTTCAACATGGAACAGAAAACACTGCGTAACCGACTACTGATGGCTCTACCGCTATTCGTTCTTGGTGGCATCCTGACTCAAGTAGATTTCGGTATCATCTGGCGCTACTTCGGTTTTGCTAACCAATCAACAGCAGTCATGATGCTGTGGACAGCTTCAGCTTACCTACTTCGTCACAACAAACTGCACTGGGTAACAACGGTTCCAGCTATCTTCATGACGTCTGTGTGCATCACATTCATCTTGAACAATAGCCAGCTGGGCTTCGGTCTACCAATGCAGCTTTCAACCATCATCGGTGTGGTGAGTGCATTCGGTGTTGCGGCTTACGTTATCAAAATTTCAAAAGGCAAAGGCGATATCGACCTTGCTGATGAAGAAGAAGAAAAAGAAGCAAAAGGCGTCACCAAAACCGCCTAGTTCTTTCAGACTCTTGAGAACAAGAGACACGTCTTCATAGAGAGACAAAAGAACAAGCCAAACACACTTCGCTTGCTCCCGTAATCACCCAGTGATTCGTGGAAATTAAGACTAAAGCCCGTCCTCTGTGATTAATGCCGTTCGGATAAGCATTATTGCTTGAACCTGAACGGATATTTGGCTGGGACAAAGAGGACTGAACGTGGAAACGTTCGGTCCTTTCTTTTATCTGGAAGAATGAAGTGACTCAAACTGTCTCTCATCCTTTTCAGTTTTACAGGTAGAGTTCCGTCTGGACTTAAAGCTAACCAACGTAATTGCGCATCAATAAGGTTAATTGCGGCGGTAAAACTGACCCTAGTCGCTCGAACCCC